>CBFHUV010000045.1:0-16072 GCA_965659055.1 Polaribacter sp. | reverse complement strand
AACCGATGCAAGTAGAGATAAAATAAAAGCGCTAAAAGTTGCTTTTATAACCGAACAATTAAATTTATCTGAACAAGAAGCTGTTAAATTTTGGCCCGTGTACAATAAATTTGAAAAAAAGCGTCATGATCTTTATTATATTCAAAGAAGAAATTTAAAAAAAGACATAGATCAGCTAGGTGGTATCGATAAAGTGGATGAAAAAGAAGCGAAAACAATCACTGATAAAATGCTTGCTTTGGACAAAGCTGAATATGATACCCAAACCAACTATTTCAAAGAAATGAGAATGGTGATCTCCAATATTAAAATCATCAAGCTTCAAAATGCTGAACGTGATTTTAACAGAAAGCTTTTAACGAGGTTCAAAAGGCAAAGAAATCCTGATGATCAATAATAAAAAAAGGAACTATTAAATAGTTCCTTTTTTTATTCCTTTATAATTGCCAAACAGGCATACAGTTCTGGTTTGTTTGATGTGAATTTTCGAATCCAAATAGCCAATTCTTTTATCTCATGAGGCAATAATCTTTTTAATGCCTTCTCTAGCTCTTTACAAAACAATTCAGAATTAAAACTTACTTTCTTTAGTACCGTCTTTGTGTACTCAAACATTGCTCTAGCCATTTTTAAAACTTAAATTATATTATGATTAACGATTAAAACTATGTAATTAGTATTGTTGCATAAATTTAATAAAAAAAGCCCTTCTTTTTACAAAGAAGGGCTTTTTTATGATTTTTTTCACACTTACAATTTGTTGATCTTTGCAACCAATGCATTTGCTTTGGTTTCTAGTTCAGCTGCAATTGCTTTGTAATGCGCTTTTTTATTCTCTACGCCTTTTGCGTGTAATTGAGCGATCAAACTATCAAAAGTCTCAATTGCTTCGTCTATAATTGCTTCTGTTTTTTTAGAATCGTTTTGAGGATTCAACATATCTGCAACATAACACTCTTCAATAATATCTCCTAAAGTGTAATTAATGTCTTTTTTTAAATTTTTTATGCTAGCCATATTCTTTTATTTTGGGTGCAAATTTACTATAAATTATTGATTTAAAACGAATTTAATACGATTACATTTTCTCGTACATCGATCTTAATTTTTCACGTGTAATGGTATCCTTCCAGTTTTTACCTAAAGCGTTTTCCCATAGTGGTACTAATCCTAGAGATACATTTATCATAATATCAAATTCTGCATCGGTTAAATCTTTACACAAGCCCTGAGGAATATCAATATTGTGTTTTTCAACCATACGCTTAAATTCTGCAACTCCTTCTGGGTAGAACTCTTCCAATTGATCAAAAACGATACAGTTTCCAACACCATGCTTGGTCCCTAACAAATAAGACAAACCATAACTCATAGCATGGGCTACTCCGACTTGTGAATAAGCAATGCTCATTCCTCCATGCCAAGATGCCATCATTAATTTGTCTTGAGCATCTTCATCTCGAACATCCTTATCTAAATATACTTCTCTACACAAATCCAAAGACTTCTCTCCATAACTCTGGCTAAAAGCGTTTAAAAAGGTTCCAGTAAGTGATTCTATACAATGAATATAACAATCCATCCCTGTATAAAACCATTGGTTTGTTGGAACATCTTTCGTTAACTCTGGATCTAAAACTACCTGATCAAAAGGTGTATAATCCGAATTCATTCCTAATTTACGTTCTGGACCTGTTAACACCGTGGTTCTAGAAACTTCTGCCCCAGTTCCTGAAATGGTTGGAATTCCAACATGGTAAACTCCTTGATTCTTTACCAAATCCCATCCTTGATAGTCCGCAGAACTTCCTGGATTTGTAAGCATTAAGGCAATTGCTTTGGCATAATCCAACATGGTACCTCCTCCAATTCCGATAATTCCTGAAGGAATTTCATCAAACTCAGCAACCAAATCATCTCTATATTTATCTACATAGCTAGTTTTCGGTTCTTCTTCGGCACTGATGAATAAAATTTTATCATTAAAATGCAATGGAATTCTAGTCAACAACCAGTCATTTCCTTTAAACACATCGTCTACAATGAAGATAAAAGGTGCCTTTTCGCTTTTGCGTTTCGGTGTTAAGATTTCATCTAATTGATTAAAACATCCTCTACCAAAAACGACACGAGGAACCATTGGGAAATTTCTAAAGATCATTAGTTTCTAATTTAATTGTTCTACAAAAATACATCAATCTAGAGAAAAGTGAGTATTTCTAATAAATTATTTACAGTTTTATAATCGGTAGATGATTGTTCTTCTTCTGAGACCTCTTCATGAGCCCATGTTGTATGAAACGGGACATGTATGGCAGAAGCACCGATTTGAATCAAAGGCAAGATGTCTGATTTTAAAGAATTTCCGATCATCAGCAATTCTGGAGCTTGAATATCAAGATGGCCTACCAAACTGGCATAGTCTTCGACCTGCTTATCACTCATCACCTCTATATGATGAAAATACTTTAACAAACCCGATTTTTTTAATTTGCGTTCCTGATCTAAGAGATCTCCTTTGGTGGCTACAATAAGCTTATACTTGCCGTGCAGCGCTTTAAGCACCTCTTCTACTCCTGTTAGCAACTCAATGGGCTTCTCTAACATTTCTTTGCCTATCGCTAAGATTTGCATCATCTTTTCAGGGTTTATTTGATAATTAGAGAGTTCTAGTGCAGACTCGATCATAGACAACATAAAACCTTTGACCCCATATCCGTAAAATGGCAAGTTTTTAATTTCCATGACAAACAATTCTTGATCAATCTTATTCATGGTTTCAAAGTTTGACAAGAGTTTGGCAAATTCTTGTTCGGCATCCCTAAAATAGGTTTCATTAACCCACAAGGTATCATCGGCATCAAAAGCAATTACTTTTATCTTTTTATACATCTTTTAAAATTAAAAAGCCTCATACAAGTGCAGGAGGCTTTTGATTTCTAATTTTCTAAATATTTTTGTGCTTTGATCAAATCTTCTGGAGTGTCAATTTCTATCCCCATAAAATCAGTCTCGACCATTTTAATTTTTTTGCCGTATTCTAAATAGCGAATGCATTCTATTTTTTCAGTCGCCTCTAAAGCGCGCATCGGCAAATGATAAAAATCTAATATAGCTTGTTTTCTAAAAGCATACACGCCAATATGTTCAAAATAACGTGCGCCTGCATTTTTATCTCGTGGGTATGGAATCGGAGATCTAGAAAAATACAAGGCAAAATCTGATTCATCGACAATAACCTTCACATAATTTGGATCTGTAATATCCTTCCAATCGGTGATTTCCTGCATTAAAGAAGCCAAATCTATTTGATCTGCATCTGCACCATTAAAAACGGCTAAAACCTTCTCTAAAGGCTCCTTTTTAACGAAAGGCTCATCCCCTTGAACATTCACTACGATATCTACATCGAGATTTTCTACCGCTTCTGCAATTCTATCTGAACCACATTCATGCTCCTTAAGACTCATAATGGCTTTTCCACCAAATCTTTCGACCTCATTTTTAATGATTTCACTGTCTGTAACCACATACACATCAGAAAAAAGTTCGGTTTTAACCGTCGCTTCATAAGTGCGCACTATCACAGGTTTACCGCCTAAATCGGCCATAAGTTTTCCCGGAAAACGTGTTGCTCCGTAACGAGCAGGAATCATTGCAATAATTTTCATGAACTTTGGTTTAAAGTACCGACTGAATGGCCGCTACCATTTTTTTAGCACGTTCTTTTGCTTGTTCTTCTGTCCAAGACAACTTGATTAAACAAGAGATGTTTCTCGAAATAATAGCATCAGATTGAGGAAATTCTTTAGAACGCAAATCTTGCATCCCCGATTTGATATGATCTGACAATGGGAAAAGACTGTTTAAATCTTTTAAATGATCCCATTTTCGGATATAGTGCCAGTTGTTTTCAAAATAGTTCCAATAGGCATCAATTCCAAATTCTTTAAAGGCAGCTCCTACCTTATTGCTTAATTCGGCTGTCGGCATAAAAAAGGATAAAAATCCTGCACTATCTCCAGCTTCATCTGGTATTCTTCTAAAAGTAACCTCTGAAATAGTTGCCAGGGCTTCTTTTAATATTTTTTTATTCGCGCGTTGTATGGCCACAAAATCATTCAAGCGTCTTGCTTGTGCCAAGCCAACGGCTGCGTTTAGTTCTGAAATTCTATAATTGTAACCAATGATAGGGTGTTTCTCTGCACCTCTATCACTTCCGATATGATCATGTCCATGGTCTGTATATTGATGCGCAACATCGACCAAATCAGAGTTGTTGGTAATCATAGCTCCACCTTCACCACAGGTAATGGTTTTAACATAGTCAAAAGAAAAACATCCCGCATCACCAATGGTTCCTAATTTTTTCCCTTTATAAGTACCACCTATGGCTTGACAAGCATCTTCTAATAAAATTAACTCATGCTTTTCGCAAATTGCTTTTAAAGCATCTAAATCAGCCATAGATCCACACATATGAACTGGCATTACCACTTTGGTCTTTGGCGTTATCGCAGCTTCGACCGCTTTTGGATCTAAAGTAAGGGTATCATCTATATCAACTAATATTGGTGTAGCTCCAGCAGCCAAAATTGACTCAAAACTCGCAACAAACGTAAAAGTTGGCATAATCACCTCATCACCTGCTCCTACTCCTAAAACTGCTAACGCAAGATTTAAGGCAGTTGTACCGCTTGTTGTTAATTGAGCATGTTTTACTCCTAAGGTGTTTTGAAGTTCTTGTTCTAATTCTTTGGCTTTCCAATGACCATTTCTGGCACCGTCAAAACCATATCTCATAAGCACACCGCTTTCTAAAACATCGTTTACTTCCTTGCGTTCTGCAGCTCCAAATAATTCAAATCCTGGCATTTTTTTATATTTTAAATGAAGTACCAAAGATAAAAAATTATTACTGGATATAACCAAGGAAAAACAGGGTCATTTTAACTAAATAAACTTTAACAAATAATTTTACTTTTAAAAAAATTATTAGAGAATTAATTGCCTACATTTGATACTGATGAAAGAACTACACTACATAGTAAATTATACCACACAATTGATCGCAAAGATCTTATGTGACGTCTTTATGATTTGTCCTAAACAACAAATGCAGAAACAAACGATTTATGTCGAAAAAAGTAGCTTTAAAAATTTACGAAAGAAATAATATTTTTATTTATCCATAAACTTTAAAGGTGCTTTTAACAAAAAGCACCTTTTTTTATACCCATTTTTTAACCAAAACCATAAACCTTATGAAAACAATGATTACAACCATCCAACAAATGATGAACACTATCAATCGAATTAGCGAATTATTTATTCCAACAAAGAACCGAGAACCAGAACCTATATTCATCCTTATAAGCTAAACTCATGTCAAAATATTCAAAAGCAATACCACATAAAGCCATCCATTTTATCGTTCATAAAAAACAAGTAGACAAAAAGAAAATTCTAAAATCTTCTATTCTTTTTTCTCAGATTGAACTCGCTATCGATCAAACTATTTCCAGCTATAAACATTTACTTATAGAAAACCCGATAAGTGTTGATTTTAACTTTGTAAAACAAGTCCATTTAAACGATCAGCTGATTGTTAAAAATCGAATTATAAAACTCACGAAAACACAATTAGAATTAAGAATTCTTGTTTTGAAAAAACAAAAAGATCATCATGATCTCATCTGCGAAGCTTCTATTGAATATCAATTTAAAAAAGCTTCTTAAATCAAGCAAAAATATGAGCAGACCTTAGCGATCCTTTGGTCTGCTTTTTATGCGATATATACTTCTAGTAATTCTGAAAATTCCTCTGGAATAATGTGTAGTTTTTTTATACAAGCTGGAACCAAAATTGTCTCCCCCATTTGAAGTACAGTTTCCTCATTATTGAATGACATTTTTAGCTTTCCAGAAACACAAATATAAATCACAAAAGAATCTATATCGCTATGATCTATATGCATTGCCGCACTAACAGGCAATATATTGGTGGTAAAGTATGGACAAGTAACAATTTCAGTACTTGTATTTTCTTTTTGGTGGTAAGCTGTTTTGTAGGATTCTTTCGAAGTATAATCAATGGCATCCATCGCTTCTTCTAAATGCAAGTCTCTACCCTTGCCTTCCTTATCTTTTCGATCCCAATCATATACGCGATAGGTAATGTCTGAAGTTTGTTGAATCTCTGCTAGTAAAACTCCAGCACCAATTGCATGCACTCTACCTGTAGGGATAAAATAAACATCTCCCTTTTCTACCGTATCAATGTTGAGGATTTCAGTTAATCGATGTCCCTCTAAATGTTTTATATAACTGGATGGGCTTTCGTCCTTTTTAAAGCCTACTATAAGGTTGGCTCCCGGATCTGCCTGCATTACATACCACATTTCTGTTTTACCAAAAGATGCATGTCTTTTTTTAGCCAAATAATCATTGGGATGTACTTGAATGCTTAAGGCTTCTTTAGCATCTATAAATTTAATCAATAACGGAAAGTCTTCTCCAAAACTTTTATACACAGCTTCCCCTAATAAGGCGCCTCGAAACTCCTCTATAAGCTCATTTAAGGTTTTTCCTGCCAAAGCACCATTTGACACCACAGAAACGGCATTTTTTACGGCTGAAATCTCCCAGCTCTCACCAATATCAGAGCGATTGCTATTTTTCCCTAATAAAGATTTTAATTTTTCACCGCCCCAAATTTTCTCTTGCAGAATGGGTGTGAATTTTAAAATTTGATTGATTTTCATAAAAAGACGATCGTTATTTCTCTAGCAAATTTAAGGTTATTTTAGACTTTTCCAATTCAAATAAAAATTAATTAACTTTGAGAGGATAATCAACTAAAAACCAACACCTAAAAACGAACGAAGTAATGCAAAATTATTTTGGGCAATTTAGGTGATCTTTTGCACTAATGAAGAAACTACTTTCCATCCAATTTCTATTTGTTTGTCTTACAGGCTTTAGCTAAAAAAAAGGACTCAAAGAATATTCATTTACTGAATTTTTTAAATTAATTGAAGCGGAAAAAGATGCTGTCTTTACACTAAAAGATGCTTTTGTAAAATTCGACTCAAAAAAAGATTCGAGCTTTTACTTTGAGGAGAGTGCAGAAGGATATATTAAATTCTATCGTAAAATACGGCAAAACTTACTAAATGAAGGCAAAACCACTAAATACGTCAAATATGCCATTGGTGAAATTGTCTTGGTGGTTATTGGAATTCTGATTGCACTTTCAATTAATAATTGGAATGACCTAAGAAAACAAAAAATAGCAGAGCAAGAAATTCTAATCAGTTTACAAAAAGAACTAGAAACCAATAAAAATAACCTTTTGTTTTATATCAATAAATATGATAAACAATATAAAAACGGGGTGGTTTTACTGTCTTTATTTAATAAAAATAGTGATTTAATACTAACTGACACGCTAAACAAAGCTTTAGGCAGCATAGAAGAAACATATACCTTTGAAGCAAGTGATGGTATTATAAATTCCATAATAGCATCAGGAAAAATAGACATTATTCAAAACACAGAATTAAAATCATTAATTACCTCTTTTAATGGTGCTGTTGTTAATGCAACTCAAGAAGTTGAAAACGTAACCCTATTGCTTCATAATCGACTTTGGCCTAAAATTGATGGTAAAATAAATAGTGCAAATAGAAGCAGAACTTATAATGGATTTGGAAACTTTCCAAAAGGATCGTATACATCAGATTACACCTGGTTTTTTAAATCACGAGAAATAGAAGATATTATAGCCAACATTACAAGCTGGCATAAACAATATATACGGATCAAAATAACCTATTACAGACCATAGATGCAATGCTATACCTAGTAAAGCAAGAAATAAAAGCTGGCAATTGATAAAATTTTTTCGAAAAATTTATCAAATACTTTTATAAAAAACCTCCTTGACAGGCAGGCAGGTACAACTACTCCCCTGCGTAGGTTACGTAGTTTCTAGGTGTTTCATATAAGGTAATTGAAAGCTCTAAAGAAGTTCTAATTTTTGCACGCAGTTTATTATAAGTAACCACAGCAATGTTCTCTACGGTTGGATTCAAGGATTTAAACTCCGCTACCTCAACATTCAAATTTTTATGATCAAAAGCATCTTCTATTTCTGTTTTAATCAATTCGCGCAAAATAGATAAATCCATTACAAAACCAGTAATTGGATCAATTTCACCAGTCACAGAAACAATCAACTCATAATTGTGACCATGGTAATGCGGATTGCTGCATTTACCAAAGACTTGTGCATTTTTTTCATCCGACCAGGCTGCATTGAACAATCGATGTGCTGCATTAAAATGTGCTTTTCTATGTGCGGTAACTTTTGGCATAGTTTATTCAATTATCAGTTATCAATTATCAATTATCAGAAAAAATACTTTCTTTATTGTATTCATCTGTTGCTTCATTTAGACTGCAAAACTCTTAGGCTTTGAACCCCTGCCTCCGGATTTCCTGCCGAAGGCATGGCAGGCAGGTTTGAACCTTTGAGCCTTTGAGCCTTTGAGCCTTTTAATTACTTAATTTCCACAATTCTATGGTAATATTCCTCAAAAATAATTTTAAACCAGGCAGTATAGATCTCTGGGCTTTCTTCCATATCTAATTTAACAGCTTCTAGAGTCATCCATTTAAAGCTTGCTACTTCCTCTGGGTTGATATTTGGAACACCGTTATAGGTTCCTATCATTACATGATCCAATTCATGTTCTGTTAAACCATTATCGAAAGGTGCTTTGTAAATAAACCAAAAAACTTCTTCAAGCTCACAGTTAAAGCCCATTTCTTCTTGCAGCCTGCGTTTACCAGCCTCTAAGGACGTTTCTCCATTGCGTTGATGTGAACAACAAGTGTTTGTCCAAAGTAACGGAGAATGATATTTATCAGCTGCTCGTTGCTGCAATAATAATTCACCCTTATCATTAAAAGTGAACACCGAGAAAGCCCTGTGCAACAGCGCTTTTTCATGAGCTTCCATTTTAGCCATGAGACCAATTTGGTTGTCGTGTTTATCAACTAAAATTACTTGTTCTTCGATCATAAAACAAAGGTACTAATTTAAGCTTCGTATTTTAAAATGTTTTATCACAAAATCCTCAATTTTCAGGAAATATTTAGGCTAAATATAAGGACTTCCTGTATCTTTAGGGTCTCTAAACCATGCATTCCAAGTTTTTTATACATGAAATTACACAGGTATCTCTACTTTATAATTCTAACTATGGCTTTCTTAGGCTGTCAAGAAGCTGCACCAAAAAAAACGATTGAAAAGCAAGAAAAAATTCAGCCAAAAGAAATAGAAATTAAGCCCGAAGTAAAAGCAGATTGGGATAGTTTAAACAGGCATAATGTAACCGCTTTTTTTACAGAATACGGAAAACAAAACAAGGAAACAAAGGTCTTAATTAGCACTAAATTTGGCGATATCAAATTGCTATTGTACAACGATACTCCTATTCATAGAGCCAATTTTATTTTTTTAACCAAAATTAAGTACTTCAATACCACCGTTTTTTATCGAGTTGCCAAAGACTTTGTTATTCAAGGTGGAAACTCAGATGAAATGTATACGATGACACAGCGTCAAAAATATGGGAACTATTTAATGGACCCTGAATTTAGACCCAATAGAAAACACAAATATGGAGCCTTAGCAGCGGCAAGAGAATGGGATGACAACCCCAACAAGCTCTCGAGCCCGTTTGAGTTTTATATTGTTCAGAGTAAAAAAGGCGCCTATCATTTAGACAATGAACATACGGTTTTTGGTGAGGTGATTTCTGGTTTTTCAACCTTGGAAAAAATTTCTAAAGTAGAAGTTGGACCTGCAGAATGGCCTCGAGAAGACATTGATATGAAAGTTAGAATTTTAGATTGATAATTCTCTAGTTAAGCAGTATATTTGCACCTCAAAATTTGTCGATGAGTTTTTTAAAAGAAATACAACTTAGGAGAACCTTTGGAATCATCTCGCATCCCGATGCAGGTAAAACCACCCTAACTGAAAAATTACTATTATTTGGAGGCGCTATTCAAGAAGCTGGGGCCGTAAAAAATAATAAAATTAAAAAGGGAGCTACTTCTGATTTTATGGAGATTGAGCGTCAGCGTGGGATCTCTGTGGCCACTTCTGTACTTGCTTTTATTTACAAAGACAAAAAAATTAATATTTTAGATACGCCTGGGCACAAAGATTTTGCTGAGGATACCTTTAGAACACTAACTGCAGTAGACAGCGTTATTGTGGTCATTGATGTCGCCAAGGGTGTAGAGGAACAAACTGAAAAATTGGTTGAAGTTTGTCGAATGAGAAACATCCCGATGTTGGTTTTTATCAACAAATTGGATAGAGAAGGAAAAGATGCCTTCGACCTTTTGGATGAAGTTGAACAAAAATTAGGTTTGCGTGTTACCCCAATGAGTTTCCCGATAGGAATGGGTTATGATTTTAAGGGTATTTACAATATTTGGGAGAAAAAAATTAATCTGTTTTCTGGGGACAATAAAACAACCATTTCTGAAGGTGTTCAGTTGGATGATGTCTCTAGCCCACAATTAGACAAAATCGTTGGTGAAAAAGCGGCAAATACCTTGCGTGAAGAGTTAGAACTTGTCTATGAGGTCTATCCAGAGTTTAATCGTCAAGAATATTTAGAAGGTCTTTTACAACCGGTATTTTTTGGTTCTGCACTTAATAATTTTGGTGTAAAAGAGTTGTTGGATGCCTTTATAGAGATTGCTCCCCAACCCCAGCCTAAAAAGGCCGAAGAGCGTTTGGTAGATTCTAAGGAAGAAAAAATGACGGGTTTTGTGTTTAAAATTCATGCAAACATGGACCCAAAACACAGAGATCGTTTGGCTTTTGTGAAGATTGTTTCAGGTGTTTTTAAAAGAAATGCGCCTTATTTGCATGTTCGAAACGGAAAAAACATCAAATTTTCTAGCCCCAATGCATTTTTTGCTGAGAAGAAAGAGATTGTTGAAGAATCTTACCCTGGAGATATAGTTGGTTTACACGATACAGGAAATTTTAAAATTGGTGATACCTTAACCGAAGGTGAAATATTAAATTTCAGAGGAATTCCAAGTTTCTCTCCAGAACATTTCCGATATGTCAACAACGCAGATCCATTAAAAGCGAAACAACTGTTTAAAGGTTTGGATCAATTAATGGATGAAGGAGTTGCTCAATTATTTACCTTGGACATGAATGGTAGAAAAGTAATTGGGACTGTAGGTGCGCTTCAATACGAGGTAATTCAGTATCGATTAGAACATGAGTATGGGGCCAAATGTACCTATGAAAACCTACAAGTACACAAAGCTTGTTGGGTAGAAGCTGTCGATGTAAAAAGTGAAGAATTTAAGGAATTTAAACGTGTAAAACAGCGTTATTTAGCCAAAGACAAACAAGGAAAATTGGTGTTTTTAGCAGATTCTGCCTTTACGATTCAAATGACACAGAGCAAGTATCCTAATGTTAAATTGCACTTTGTGAGCGAATACAAAAAATAAGAATGAAAGAAATAAGTAGGATAAGTCTAAAAAAAATTGACAAGTTTTTGCCCTTCACTTTTTTGAAAAGTCAAAAAAGTTGGTGTGCAGAATTAGTACTCCTTATTTTTTTAATAGTTACTTCATTTACATCCTATTCACAACAAAACATCTCAGATTTAAAAGGGACTTCCTTAAAAGGTGGGGTTCGATTAAACTTTATTCCTGTTGCGATGCCAACAGACTTTGATCCTACTTTAAAACCGACCATGGGTACCATTGGGTTGCAATACCTGCTCCCTATTAATGATTGGTTATATGGTGGTGTTGGAATGCATGCAGCGGTTACAGGTGATCAAGGAGGCCTGTTTACTCTAGGACTGACTATGGGGGTTCGCAAAAAAATATACAACAACATATATCTCGATGCCAATTTGCATTTTGGTGGTGGTGGTGGATATCGAATTTTAATTAATGATGGAGCGATCATCAATCCAAATATTGGATTGGCCTATCAACAAGAAAAGTATTCCCTAGGAGTTCAATACAGCCATGTGAATTTTTATACAGGAGAAGTTACAAGTAACAGCGTCTCTTTCTTTGTTGAGATTCCAAGCGTATTAAATTTTACCAGTTATAAAGAAGCACAAAAAGATTTTATTGCCACTAATTTTTCCAAAGATCATTTTTGGAAAAAACCAGTAGTTAAGAATGTACAGCAAATTCGTTTTGACTTTTTTAAACCTTTTGGAAATTCGAGAAAAGACAATTCAAACAATCAAGAACCTCTCACCGAAACTTTATATGTGATTGGTTTTGAATATCAAAGATACCTTAGTGATAATAGTTTTGTTTTTGTTCATACAGATGCCATATACAAAGGATTGCGAGCTGGGTTTATGGATTTGTTCTTTGGGGTAGGATATATACCATATCAAACTGAGAATGTCAAACTCTTTACAAAATTTGCCTTGGGTGCTGCTGGGGGTCGTGTGGCTCCAGAAGGAGGACTCATGATGTATCCAAGTGCAGGCCTAGATTATCAATTCACAGAAAACCTTGCCATTAGTTCACATTTAGGATATTATCGAGCCATTGCAGGCGATCTGGAAGCCTATACCTTTGGCGTTGGAATTAAACACATATCAAATAGTGGGGGTTCTAAAGATTTCAAAACTTTTAAGACTCAAGGGATGCGAATTGGTCTGCAAAACCAAACTTATTTTGATGTTATTAAAACAGATGATACTCCAGTACAGTTAGAATTGTTAGCTTTGCAGGCCGATTTTCTATTAAATCATCGATTTTATCTCATAGGTGAAATTGGTTTTGCATATGCAGGACGATCTGGAGGTTATGCGCAAGGTTTGGTTGGATTGGGAGTGTTGAGCCCTTCCTTTTTTAACAATAAATTTCGCTTTCATTTAGAAGGTGTGGTTGGGGCTGCTGGAGGTGCTGGTGTTGATACAGGTGAAGGAATTATAATAAAACCAACGATTGGCTTGAGTTATGCCTATAGCGATGCTCTTTCTTTTACGAGTTCGGCTGGTAAAATGATTGCTCCTTTTGGAAATGTGAATTCGACCACCATCAATTTTGGATTGAGCTTTGGCTTATCCTTTTTAAATGCAAAAAAATAAACTGAATCTGATTCAGTAGTTTAAATATAATAATGATTAAATACAATAGAAATGAATAACGGAATCTACGCAAAATTCAATACCACTAAAGGAGCTATTCTTGTAGAATTGGCTTATGACAAAACTCCAGGAACTGTTGGAAACTTTGTTGCTTTGGCTGAAGGAAATTTAGAAAATGATGTAAAACCACAAGGAACCCCATATTATGATGGATTGAAATTTCATCGAGTAATTTCGGAATTTATGATTCAAGGAGGTTGCCCTTTAGGAACTGGAACTGGTAATCCTGGTTATAAATTTGATGATGAGTTTCATCCAGAATTAAGACACGATGCTCCAGGAAAATTAGCGATGGCGAATTCTGGACCTGCTACCAATGGTAGCCAATTTTATATTACACATGTTCCTACCCCATGGTTGGACAACAAACACACCGTATTTGGTTCTGTAGTAGAAGGACAAGATATTGTTGATACCATTAATCAAGGAGATGTTATAGAGTCTATTGAAATTTTAAGAGTTGGAGCAGATGCAGAGGCTTTCAATGCCGTTGAAGCCTTTAGAACCTTTGAAGGATCTAGAGCAAAACGCGAAGCAGAAGTATTGGCTAAACAAAAAGCCATGTTAGACCAAGTAGCTGCAGGATATGACGAAACTCCTAGTGGACTGCGTTATCAAATTCTGCAAAAAGGTACAGGTAAAAAAGCAACTAAAGGAGCCATGGTATCGGTTCATTACAAAGGACAACTTTTGGATGGAACTGTATTTGATTCTTCATACAAACGCAAACAACCTATCGATTTTGCTATCGGTGTTGGACAAGTTATTGCTGGATGGGATGAAGGGATTCAATTACTTCAGGTTGGAGACAAAGCACGTTTAGTAATTCCGTCTCACTTAGCCTATGGTGAATCTGGTGCAGGCGGGGTGATTCCTCCAAACGCTACCTTAATTTTTGATGTAGAACTAATGAAGGTTGGTTAATCATCTAAAAAAAGTTACTTAAAGCCCGGGAAATTCCTGGGTTTTTTTATTTATTTAAAGAAATAATTAAAAAAATATACATTTAATTACTCAAAGTGTCACAGTTTAAAAACCTTTTTGTCTTTAGTATAGAAACGTTTCATTGGAAGATTCAAATCAACATATCAATTCATTGTTAAATCGCTGTTTACAAGGTGATAGTTCTGCTCAAATGCAGATTTACAAATTGTATTACAAGGCCATGTACAACTCGGCTTTAAGAATTCTTAAAGATGAGTTTGAAGCAGAAGATATGATGCAAGAAGCTTTTTTAATAGCTTTTACAAAGTTAGATAGTTTTCAAGGAGAAGTTAGTTTTGGAGCCTGGTTAAAAAGAATTGTTATCAATAAAAGTTTAACCCAGCTCAAAAAAAATAACAGATACAATGAGGTGAAAATGGAGGTGGTATATGAAGATCAGTCCGAAGCCGAAGAAGCTATTAACTATGGAAAGTTAAACACCAATAAAGTGTTAGAAGTTTTGAATTCTCTGAAAGATAATTATCGTGTTGTATTGACATTGCATTTAATAGAAGGTTTTGATTATGAAGAAATCGCCGAAATATTAAAGTACACCAATGAGAACGTTAGAACAACGATCTCTAGAGCAAAGAAAAAATTAAAGCAATTGCTAGTTCTAGAGACCGCATAAAATAACACCAAGATGAACAAAAAATTAGACAATTATTTCGCAGCGCAAGATTTTGACTTAGACGTGCCTCGTTTTGGACATATGGAGCGCTTTGAAAAGCGGTTAAAGCAACCAGCAAAAAAGACCATTTCGTATAAATGGATGAGTATTGCAGCCTCTATCATACTTTTAATTGGTATATGGACAGGATCAAATATTGCCAATAGTAACTTAGCTTTGGCGGATGTTTCTCCTCAGATGCAGGAAGCAGAGAGCTTTTTCGTCTCTACCATAAAAAAGGAAATTAAAGAGATTGAAAAATCTAGAAATCCATCAACTGAGCGAATTATATCAGATGCATTGGCGCAATTGGATAAACTAGAAATTGAATACAAAAAATTGGTAACAGACCTAAACAAGAGCAATAAAGACCAGAGAATCATTTATGCTATGATTAGTAATTACCAAAATAGAATAGACGTTTTGCAAAATGTTCTAAAACAAATTGAAGAAATAAACAACCCTAAAGACACAAAAAATGAAGAAATCTATATTTAAATTAGCCCTTTTCCTATTCATTATTCCTCATATTGGATTTGCCAATGCAGGAGGAGATCTGAAGCAAGAAAAAAGTAAAACCATCAAAAAAGAGTTTAAGGTAAACGCTGACGCTACTGTTGACATTGAAAACAAGTATGGTGATGTAACAGTAACCACTTGGAATAGAAATCAAGTAGAAATTACAGTAATCATTACTGTAAAAGGAAATAGTCTAAGTACTATAGAAAAAAGACTGGATGGTATTGACGTTCAATTTAGTGGAAGTGCAAGCTATGTCAAAGCAAAGACCATTATTGAAAAAAGCGGTTGGAGTTTATGGGGTTCATCTAACAATGTGAGTTATCAAATTAACTATACGGTTAAAATGCCAGCTTCAAACAATGTAAAATTGAACAATGACTATGGCAGCATCGTGTTGGATGAGTTAAATGGTGAAGCAAACATCAACTGTGATTATGGAAAATTAATTATCGGAAGTTTAAACAACCTAAGAAACGAAATCAATATTGACTATTGTTCTGGATCGACCATTAATTATATGAAAAATGGTTCTATTAATGCAGATTACTCAAAACTTACTGTAGACAAAGCTTATGATCTTTCTGTAAATGCAAACTACTCTACCCTTAATTTTGGTAAGGTAAACGGAATTGATTTTAACGGAGATTATGGAAGC
>CBFHUV010000044.1:0-16103 GCA_965659055.1 Polaribacter sp. | reverse complement strand
TTAAGCCAGAAAAAGTGCCTTTATCAACTAAATCCCAAAGTGCATATTTAGCTTTTCCATCTAAGGTAAAAAGTCCAAAATGATTTTCTGATCCATTCTTATTCTGTGCGTCTTTCCATTGTTCATCAAATGCCTCAAAATAAAAGCAAGAGATTCCCTCCTTATTTGTCCACTCTCTTAATTGATTATAATATAAACCCTCTTTGTATTCGTCAGTTGCTCTAGATCCTTCCGAACCGTAAAACCCGTCAGAGATAGTTGCCCAACCTGTCTCTCCAATATGTATAGGTTTATCGGCATCTACACTTTTTACATAATCAGAAACAGCATAGTACTGTGTCATTGCGAATTCTTTTGCCCGCAACATGGCAGCATTAATTTTTTCGATATCAGAAAGTTGTTCTTCTTTTTCTGGAACTTTCCAAAACTCTGGATTGTAATGAGAATTATGATATGCATAGGTATGCATGGAAACATAATCTACCGCTTTAACTAAGCTTGCAAGATCTTCTGTTTTATAACTTGAATCTCCTCCACCCCATGAAACAAAATCATCAGAGCTGGTCACCCAAAGATCCTTTGGTAGCTCACCATTCTTTTTTAAATCTTGTAAATGATTCACCCATTTTAAAATAACAGTTGGCTGAACATAATAACTAGTCGCCCATCTCACCATAGCTTCATTTCCTACTGCAATAATTTTAACTATATCAGGATATTGATTGGCTAATGCTACTGCTCTTGCAATTTCTCCTTCATTTTGCTCGCTCTCTAAATTATGATCCGGTTCAAACTCTGTCCAAGCATTTTTACAATCGATCCAAGCACCTAACATTACATACATTTCAAAGGTGGAATTTTCTTGCTTTAACTCATGTATAGCTCTGAGTAAATTAGGAGCCTGCATTAATTGAACATTATAAGTTCTTAACACTTTAATTCCCATTGCAGATAAAATTTTCATATCATTTTTTAACTGCTGAATTGTTGGTTGGGCTTCTCTACTTTTCTCTCTGTAACCTCCATAAGAAATTGCCAGATAGTTTGGGTTTCCTAAAATTTCTGCTGCTGTTTTACTTTTCACTTTGTTTTCTTTTTTTGAATTTCCACCACAAGAAATTACTGTAATAATTAATAAAAAATAAACGATTTTTCTTGATTTTTCTATCATAAATATTGCTTTTATGATCATCTAACTAATTCATAATTATATGATCAAAATTTACTAATATTCTAACCCATATCCATATTCATAGCGAGGAGTGATTGATGTATCCCAATAATTAGGTCCAAAAGCTTTTTGAAAATCATTCACGTCTTTTGGCCATGCATGAGGTAATTTCCCTTTAAAATTGTAATTTCCAAATAATACATCTGCCAATCCATCTCCTTCAGAACCCAACAACCACGCTGCTATAAAGGCATCTGATTTATTAATTTGTTTGGTAACTACTAAAGGTCTTCCAGATACAAGTACGGTAATTACTTTCACACCCATTTTAACATAGGTCTCTATATACTCTTGATGCTTTGCATTTAAAGTTAGTTTATAGGCTCCTTTCCCATCTCCAATATCTCCAAAAAATTCAGCGTAAGGGGTTTCACCGACCACAATAATGGCTACATCAGCATCTTTGTGATTATCTGTGCCATGCATATCATAAACTACCTCACCCTTAGCTGTTCTTTTAATTCCTTCTAAAATAGTTGTTGCTCCGCGATAGTTTTCTGAAGTTCCTTGCCAGTTAACCGTCCAACCTCCTGACTGAAGTCCAGAATTATTAGCGTGTTCTCCAACAACTACAATTTTTTTAATCTCCTTATCTAGGGGAAGAATATCTTTATTATTCTTTAATAAAACTAAAGACTCTCTTACCGCCTGTCTTGCGATACTCCGATGATCTTTATGACCTATTTTAGCGATTAAATTTTCATCTGGAAAAGGATTTTCGAACAATCCTAGTCTAAATTTTTGTCTTAGAATGCGTCTTACAGCATCGTCAATTCTTTCTAAAGAAACTTCCTTTTCTTCGACTCCTTTTTTAAGACCTTCTTGAAAACCACTCAAATCACCATCCACAGCCATGACCATATCTACACCTGCATTGATAATACTGTTTTCTCCAAAGCGAGAATAGCCTTTCCAATCAGAAATGACCATTCCATCAAAACTCATTTTATCTTTTAATAAATCAGTGATATATTCCTTATTTGCATGCATGGACTGACCATTTAAGGTGTTGAAAGAAGCCATAATTGCACCTACACCTTCTTCTACAGCCGCTTGATACGGAGGTAAAAGTCGCTCAACAATTTCATCCTGATCCAAATTCGTCTCTCCTCCTTCATACCCAAAGTTTGTAGCCCCATCGCCTATAAAATGTTTAGCCGTTGCCAAAATAGTGTTAGACAGCGTTAAATCTCCTTGATAACCTCTAACAGAAGCTCTTGTTAGTTCTTTAGTCAATTCGGCATTTTCAGAAAAGGCCTCATAAAAACGACCCCATTTCTCATTATATGGAATTGCAACACAAGGGGCAAACACCCAATTGAATCCAGTGGCCTGTGCTTCTAAAGCTGTTATTCTTGAAATTTGCTCTACTAATTCTGCATTTCTTGTGGCCCCCAATCCAATATTGTGTGGAAAAATTGTTGCTCCATTAAACGTATTTTGTCCGTGAACAGCATCAACTGCAAACAATAGGGGAATCCCCAACCTATTTGACATTGCCACTTTTTGCAACTTAACAAATTTAGCCTGCCATTCTTTTGCTGTTTCTCCAGGCAATGGTCCTTGAGTATGAATCACGGATCCTATAAATTTAGATTTGATCTCTCTTTCGGCGTTCTCTTCGAAATGACGAATCTGTGACATCTGCCCTATCTTTTCTTCTAAGGTCATTAATGCCAATAAAGAATCAACTTTTCGCTCTATAGATTTATTCTTATTCATAGTACCCTTGAAGGATTCCTTACACGAAGCAAAAAACAAGATGCTTGGCAATAAGAGGTTGAACAAATTTTTTGGAGCAAATTTTCTCATCCATTAAACTATTTTAAAACTGAGACATTAATCCGCTCTATTTCTCCAGTTCTATCAAATACTTTTTTACTCATAAGAACATCCAAAGTTGAACCGATAAAATCTTGAGAAGAGCCATTTGTAAATTGAACCGTAATTTTTTCGGAATCAGATAAAGTATAAATAATTGGAATTTGACAATAGGTAAACCCTAAGGACTCTTTATTTAATAAAATAGCACATCTTTCTTGGTTTACATTGGTATATTTAAAGGTTTTTGTTTCCTTTAAAAACTCTTCTTTTCTTAAAATAACAGGATTAAAACCTAGAACTCCCTCTTTAACATATACCCCTAATTCTCCAAATCGACTTAAGATATCTTCTTTTACTTGACCTGTCATTCCTGGTTGTTGAGCACCTTTACCCGCTGGTGTGTGGGAATATGGATCTGTCGGAAATGCCCCATACAATTTTGGAGATTTATTAACACCAATCCCTTCATTAATTTCAAAATAATGATCTAAAAGATTCCCAATTAAAACAGGATCGTCATTCTTATCAATTGCTTGCAAACTTACTTCTTGAACAGCTAATAACAATTTAGAAACCATATGCCAATAAATTGACCCAAGACCTTCATAACCGAAGAAAGTTCCAGACCTACCTGTAAATGATTTGTGATTAAAAATCTTTTCAAAGATTCCATATATTAGTTCAGCATCTTTTTCTATTAAGGACTTGTAGGTATCTGAAAGTTCTTTAAAGGCTTCTTTTAAGCTATTTACATTATTAAAACTACCATTGAAATGATATTGACCAAAACAGTCCTTTGTAATGACTTGATTATTGCCGTCTTGCACCAATTTCTTCAAAAGATCGGATTGCTCAAAATCTATATTTTGAATATTGTTTTTAACATCAAATCGCGATAATTCTTTGTTGGGATATAAAATATAACTATACTGATCCGGTCTAAACAAACTGCTGTTTTTTAAACTATTCAAAAGAGCAACACTCTCTTTAGAAGACAGATAACCAGAACTAAGAACTGCAACTTGTCCTTCCAACATTTCTGACAAATGAGAAATAGAAACTTCTGTATTTCCTTTAATAGTCATCAAATTGTAGGCATGATATAACTCATCATCCCTTTTATTGGCAACGATAGAGTGCTCAATAAATTCCAAAGCAACTTTTAGAAAATCTTCTAATGCCTCTTTTGAAATCCTTTTCTTGTATCCAGTAAAACCCTTTTCATAAATAGTGGTTCTATAATGACTTCCAGCATAACCTAGACCATCTAAAATTGTTTTACGATCCTTATCTGATATCTTACCAGATAATATATTTTTATGATTGATTAATGTGCTATTGACCTGGTTAAAAAATTCCTCAAGTTCTTCGGAAATATTTGTGCTATCAAAATCAGATTTAGCAATTAACCCCTCCATAAAATGAAGAAATCTTCTTAAATAGTACAAAGTAACCATAGAGACTCCATTTCCAACCAAGGCATTATTAGCATCATTCCATTCCGGTCGTTGGGTATTCATCCAAATACCACCCTCAGGAATAAAATTTGACATTTTTGCCAATACTGTTGCCAATATTTTTTCAAGAAAGTTTACTTTACAAATAAAAATATTTTGATCTCTCAATAAGGCTCCATCAATTCCAATCTCTTCTCTTTTCAACTGAATCTTATCTTCAGTAGCTTCATCAAACTCTATGGTGTTTTTAGGATCTTCTAAAATTTCTTTATACGACTTTATCCTATAGGGAACATTTGCATAAACAAATAAATCTTCATCGAAATAATTAAGCAATTTATTTGGATAATGATTTTCTATAATCTCTAAAAATTTCAACAAGTAGATAATTTGATGATCTCCCCAATACCCAATATAAGACCATGGATTGTCCGGTTCAATTTTTTCCCAATCAAAACCTTCTTTGGTAACTCTATAGGGATTGTATCCATCGAACGTGGTCGCATTTAAAAACTTATGAATCATTCCTTCAATAAATTCAGGATATGAATACGCTAAGGCCTCCCAGTTTTGAAAAATATCTCTCCAATTTCCTTCATAATCTAATATTTTAGATCCGTCAATCTCACTTCTTGTATTGATCGAAAATTTATTCCAAGGACGGCTAGGATCACCGTGTCTTCTACTAAATCTCAAAGGCAAGTATTCAATACATAAACGCTTGAAATTGAGATCATCATCCTTTTCTGCTAGTTGCTTTAGATACCCCAGTAAAAATAGATTCGGCAATTCTGACAATGTTCTTTCATGTTTTTTATACACCTTTCTATTTGCTTTAGCCATATACGCTACAAAGTCAGGTTTCTCAATTTGATAATTTAAATCGAAAATACCACCACGCATGATATTAAATAGGGTGTTTGAAAAATGTCTGATATTCCTAAGTTTATCTCCTGTCATTTGAAGACCATCAGAAGCACTTACTAACTGAACTAAGTTTTTAGTACCTAAATTGACATTGTCAACTATCAATTGCTCCAGATTCTTTTCCGTTTTTATGGATTGCTTAATTTGATTAATATCAGAAATAGATTGATTTACATTGGCAAGAAGCATCCAGCTTTTTTCTGAGTTAGAAGCCAATTCAAACTCTGAACAAGTAAAATAAGCACCTTTTTCTGCTTTTACATCGACTTCGTTTTTTACTGATATTCCTTTTCTAAAATTATCGAGTTGCAAAGAAGACAATAAATAAACAGGGTTCGAAACACCTAATGACCAAACTACACTTGCTTTTAAAGCTTCACTTGGTTCTGCTTTATCCACAATTATTGCACTTAAAGCATAAATTCCAACTCCAGTTTCTTCATCTAATTCGTTCTTTTTATACGCGTCCACTAAGTTACTACTCGCCTTTTGTAAGTCCTCTTCAACTCCATATGGGACTATGTTCTGTATCCCGTCTAAAACCACAACTTTTATTGAACTCGATGAGCGATTAATAAGCGTAGATCTTTTCACAAAACCATACAAATTACTTGAGTTCCACTCATATTTAAAAACTACATCTAAATCATGATTGATCTCTTCAAAAATGATTTTATTCCCATAGGAGTTTTTGTACAGATTTCTACTAATTTTATAAACTCCCATAAAACGAGATGAAAAAGGCTCCCACAGATAGGTTTTATCAGCAATCGTAAGTTGCAATAAGGTTTTACTCCCTGTAATTTCTGAAGATTCAGTAATCTTATCATCGGTATAATAAGGAAACAATGAGGTATCGCTATTTTTTCTTCCAGCAGACAATCCTCCGGTAGATGAAATGAACATCCAATGATTTGAATTACTCACAATACTCATAAAAAAAGGTCGCATTGCATCTACATTAGAAATCTTGTAGTATCGTTCATCTCCCAAAATTACTTGCTCCCCTTGCACTTCTTTACTTGTAAAAGAAGATTTACTATGTCCTAAAAATATTTCTTTTTGATTGCTCATTCTAACTATAATCGATCTTAAATATTATTACGTTCACTAAAATACCTTGCCATCTAAATTCAAGCTAAATTGCGAATACTAACTTTTAAAGTATTTTTTAAAATTAATCTTCTTATTTGTAAAATCAGCCAAATGAACCTCAACAACAAGCATACATAGCTTTTTTTATCCGCAAGACCCTGTATTTACTAAACAAATTGACATCTAAAAACGATTATAAATTCTAAAGAAAAAAAGTAATGTTGTGTTTATGTATGGTTTTTTATAAGGAATGTTGTGGTTCCTATATTTCCAATATGTAGCTAATTAGGTTCGCATCATGCTCTAAATTCATTTTCTTTCGAAGACGATATCTTTTCACCTCGACACTTCTAGGAGAAATATTTAGCAAGGGAGCAATTTCTTTAGAAGAAAGGTTCAACCTCAAATAGGCACATAATTTTAAATCATTAGGAGTCAGTTCTGCATGAAGTGATTTAACCTTTTTAATAAAATTTTTGTCAGCATTATTAAATGCTTCTTTAAACATTTCCCAGTCATCAGTATTATTAATATTTTTATCTATTATTTTAATAACACTATCTATACCTTTTTCTTCTCCTTTATTCAATTCCGTTTTTATAGAATTTAAAAGCTCATTCTTTTTAATAATGCTCATGGTAGAAGATGCAAGTTCTCTGCTTTTACTTTCGATATCAATTTTTAATTGGTCATTTTTAGACTGCATTAATTCTTTTTCTTTTGCCAAAGATTTCAGTTTAAAGTCTTTTTCTTGTTCTTCTAACAACCGTTTTCTCTGACTTCTATAATAGTTTTTATACACTCTATCAATCAGCAATAAAAGAAACAGCAATAACAATACATAACTCACTTTAGCTACAATCGTTAAGTACCAAGGATGCTTTATATTAAAAAAATATGAAGCGGTATTTACTGAAAATTCATTGCCAATTTTTGCCTTTACATAAAAGGTATAGTTATTACCAAAAGGCAAGTTCTCAAAAGATATGTCTGATTTAGTTGACCAATTACTCCAATCATTCATATATCCTTCCAGAAAATACTGATATTCAATATTCTTATCTTGAGTTAAAAAAGGGACACTGTACTCAAATTCAATATTGCTTTCTGTACTAATAAAATTACCTGGTTCTTTTAAGTTAACAGACTCTTTTGCTTGGTTTAGTTTATTCTTTTTAATGGAATTTATTGACACCTGGTACGAGGCCCCTTCATTTCCTAAATCATCTAAATTTAGAACTATATACCCATTGTTAATTCCTAAAACGACATCTTCGTTATTAATAGTCGTTAAGTTTTCATACCCTTCAGCACCCTCTCTTAGACTTATAGAAATAGGCACCCTTTTAATGCTTAATTCTTGATTGATATCATTGGGTTTTACATAACTAATATATTTTTTAGAGAAACCCCATAACATATCATTTTTTTCATCAAAAATCATTTTCCCAGAAGAAAAGGTGTCTTCCGAATACAAGGCGCTTAAAATAGTGTCTTTTAGAAATTCATGTGTCGATTTAGAAAACTCATATACACCATCTTTAAACGAATACAAGATTCTATCTTTATATTTTATGATATTTGAATGGATTTCTTTACCAATTATAGAGTCATTTTTAAGCGATATAACTTCTCTAAAATTATCGTCAATTTTTAGTTCATAAATACCTTTATATTCATGATTCACCAAAATTTGATTTCCATTAAAAACCTCAAAAGATTTGCTTGAATTATTAAAGCCCTTTATTTTATTTCTTAAGCTCCAAATATTACCATTTTTATGAAGAACATAAAGGCCAGAATAGTTCCCTTGTAATAAGGTTTTATCATCCAATTTTTTAATATCCCATGTTCCTTGAACATCAATTTTAGAAATCACTCTCCTGTTTTGAATAATGAATGTACCTGAATCATGACCACAGAACAACGTATTATCAAAAACATTTATACCCCAGACCTGTCCTTGGGTTCCTTGAATTATTTGAAACTCTTCTTCTGTATTATATTTCTTTACAAACAACCCTTGATTTGTCCCTAAATACAAGTCATTTTGATATAATTTTACTGCGTAAACTGTACCAATTTTCCCAGCTTTTTCTGTAAATATTTTGAACTGAGAATTCATATTTACACTACCTATTCCATTATCTAAACCCAACCAAACAACCCCTTTATCATCTTCAAACAAGGACAAAACCGTGTTATTTGAAAGGCCATTACTTTGATTTATCTTATAGGTCAAGTCGCCTTCACTTGTTAAAAATAAAACTCCATCAGAAATAGTTCCTATTGCAAATCCATTGTTCTTAAGTTGAATACTGTTGTAAACTTTCTTACTTAGAAGGCTTTTATTTGCTCTGTCCCAATAATTAAGCTTTCCATCTTCTATTTTTACAAATCCTTTTGTATTGGTTAGTATAACTAATTGATTATTTATTAAATGAATATTTATAATATCATTTTCCCGAAAGATTGCATCGTCAGAAATTATTTTTGACTCTCCATTATCAATTTTAAAAAGACCTTTGCCTAATTGCTGAAAATAGATGGTGTTTTTAACAGCAAACATTTTCGTTATCTTTACATCTGCAGAGGTTATTTTATATTCATTTGTTTTTAGATTATAAAAATAGATCCGCTGCAATGACTGAAACAATACCCAATCATCAAATCTGATGATATTCCAAAATTGTTCATCCTCTAAAATCGGAATGTTGTAATTAGAAACCAATGACGTATAGCCCAAATCGCCAAAATCATCTCTTTTCCAAAAACCGAAATCCATATAAAACCCTGTAAATATTTTATCTTCAAAAACATTTACAGACCTCATTATTGTTAGGTTTGGAGTCTCATACAGTTTCCATTTAGCACCATTAAATTCTAATAAACCTGAATTGTTTGCTACATATAAATTACCCTTAGAAGACTGGCTAATTGACCAATTCTGAGCACCAGCATTGTATTCTTTTTGTGAAAAATTATCGATAAAAGGCAACTCTTGGCCACTTAAATTTGGTGTGACCAAAAAAAGAAGAAATAAAATCTGAATCCTTAAAAAGGAAAAGTAATATTGTTTATTAAACATCATCTCTACAATAATACAAATAATTATATCAAGTATAAAAAATCGATGCGAAGAAAAATATTAAAATTTCAGAAAAAAAAGTTTTAGTCTACAATTCAATTAAAATGAAAGTACATTTACTCAGCACTGCAAAAAGGCATTTAAAAACAAGTAATAGATAACGAACTCCTTTGTGTATTTTTTACTCTGTTGCTTTTATATAGTTCGCTATGATCCTCTGTACTTGCTCCAATTCAAAAACAGTTGGATACAATTCAAAAAGTACAATTCTATATTCAGCATCTATAGCTAAGGCATTTTTAAGATGCAATAAACTATATTTTTCCTTGTTGGTTAACATAAATAAGCCACACAAGCGATACTCAATTTCTGGAAACTGTTTAAATATATTCTTTGCTTTAATCAGCACTTTTAGGGCATCCTTAAACTCACCTAAAAACAATAATACATCTGCCAGCCCAACATAAATTTCAAGGGAAACATCGCCCAAATCGATACAAGTATAAAAAGCTTTTACAACCTCCTCATAAAAATTTAGCTTCAGGTTTATTTCTGCATAATTTCTCCAATACAATGGATTGCTGTCATCTATTTGCAAGGCCTTAGAAATATAATAAGCCGCTTTTTGATAATCTCCTTCTTTTTGGCACAAATTAGTTAATAACACCCATCCTTTATCTAATAATGGATCTTCATTTACCGCTTTTTTATAAAATTGAATGGCTTTATCAAATTCTTGAATCCTCTCATAGCACTCTCCTATTCTTACATAAGCAAAGGCCGTTGGATCGTCCAACTCTAAAGTGACTAAATAATTACCTATAGCCTCTTCATAGCGCTCTAATTCTTCTAGTGTTTTGGCTTTCTCTAAATAACCCCCTATAAAATTTTCATCAATTAAGACTGCATAATCAAAGGCTGTAAGCGCTTCTTCAAAGCGGTTCAAAACAAAAAACTGTCTTCCCAATTGGTGCCAAGCAACCTCGCAATAAGGATTGCTGTCTAAATAAGTATTTAGAAACAGAATGGCCTCTTCATGGTTATTCTCCATATCAAAACAATACACAATATTGTATAGAGAAGAATAATCCTCATAATCTACTTCAATACAATTTGCAAAATTTTGGCGTGCATTTTTAAAATCATCCAGATACAAATATTCCATACCAATCATAGACCATACATCAGCAGGCTCCTCTATAAAAGGTAAGGCTTTTGTTAGGGTAGCAATGGCTTCTTCATGCTTATTCTTTTTTGAAAGTATCGTAGCTCTTTGAATAAAGGCCTCTTCATTATTGGGTTCAACGGCTTCTAATTCACTTAAAAGCATGGTAGCCTTTTGCAATTCGTCATCAAAAATTAGCAGCTCAACTTTTAATAATTTGAGGACGACTGATGTTGGATGTTGTTCCAAACCTAACTGAACAGCCTTTTTGGCTAAGGAATGTTTTCCATTGTCCAAATAATAATGAATAATCTCTTCAAACTCAAGTGAATCAAAGAAATAGACATTATTTGTCTTTAACATGGATTCAAATTTTGATAGTGACATAGGCATTTGTTTTTTACAGAAGTATCTCTGATGTTGATCTTTGGAGTGCTAAGAAATAGTAAAAGAACTTTTCTTACACACCTTAAATGGCCTGTAATTATTACCAATTTAAATGTACTACAAGTCTTTTAGCTGATCTGAAAAATCAGTTTTTGTTTTCAACAATTTAATTAACAAAAAGTGAACTTTAAAATGCATTCATTTTAAATTTTGCGAATACTATTATTTACACTAATTTTGTTTTAAATTAATTACCAGTTTCTGGTTGTATTCCAAATTAAATTTGGAGATTTTTTCTTATGAGCTCAAAACTTTTATTAAACTCGAAAGAAATAGACATCATTCTGCATCGACTAGCTTGTCAGCTTATCGAAAACCACAACGATTTTTCTAATACTGTTTTAATTGGCCTGCAGCCAAGAGGTATTTTTTTAGCAAAAAGACTAAAAGAAATACTAGTTAATGAACATAAAATCAAAGACTTACAACTAGGTTTACTCGACATCACTTTTTACAGAGATGACTTTAGAAGAAGACAAGAACCTTTAGAAGCGACCAATACTGAGATTCCTTTTTTAATAGAAGACAAAAATGTAATTCTAATCGATGATGTGCTTTTTTCAGGAAGAAGTATTCGAGCTGGACTTTCTGCTATTCAAGATTTTGGGAGACCAAATTTAGTAGAACTTCTTGTATTAATCGATAGACGTTTTAGTAGACATTTACCGATACAACCTAATTACAGAGGTCGTCAAGTAGATGCTATTAATAAAGAAAAGGTAAAAGTTTGTTGGAAAGAAACACATAAAAAAGACGCCGTTTACTTAGAACAGAACATAAAATGAAGCAATTAAGTGTAGACCATTTATTAGGCATTAAGTATTTAAACAAAAATGACATAGACCTTATTTTTGAAACTGCCAATCATTTTAAAGAAGTAATCAATAGACCCATTAAAAAAGTACCATCTCTAAGAGACATTACCATTGCTAATCTGTTTTTTGAAAATAGCACTCGTACGAAATTATCCTTTGAAATAGCCGAAAAAAGGCTCTCTGCCGATATTTTAAATTTCTCTGCTGGACAATCCTCTGTAAAAAAAGGAGAAACGTTAATAGACACTGTAAATAATATTTTGTCTATGAAAGTTGATATTGTTGTTATGAGACATGCCAATGTTGGAGCCGGAGTTTTTTTAGCCAAACATGTAAATGCAAAAATCATCAATGCAGGAGATGGAACTCATGAACATCCCACTCAAGCCCTACTTGACTCATATTCAATTAAAGAAAAACTAGGAACCGTAAAAGGGAAAAAAATAGTGATTGTAGGAGATATTTTGCACTCAAGAGTTGCTCTTTCGAATATTTTTGCACTGCAATTGCAAGGAGCACAGGTAAAAGTATGTGGCCCAACCACACTTATTCCAAAATACATTACCAGTTTGGGTGTAGAAGTAGAAACAAACCTTAAAAAGGCCCTGGAATGGTGTGATGTTGCCAATGTTTTGAGAGTGCAGCATGAACGTATGGACATTAAATATTTTCCTTCCACTAGAGAATACACTCAGCTATTCGGAATCAATCAAGAAATTTTAGACAATCTTGATAAAAAAATAGTGATTATGCACCCTGGTCCAATAAATCGAGGAGTGGAAATAACAAGTGATGTCGCGGACAGCAAACAATCCATCATTTTAAATCAGGTAGAAAATGGTGTGGCCATTAGAATGGCAGTTATTTACCTTTTGGCACAACAGATTAAGCGTTAAACTGAACTCAATGAATATCGAAAAGAAAATAGATTACACCCATATTAAGGTTGATGAAAAAACGTTTTCTGAATTCTATAGTGCTTATAAAAAAATGGAAACACAGCTTAGTGCTGAGCATATAATCATTGAATTTTCTGATAACCTTAACAGCACGAATGAAGAAATTTCTTTATTTTTGAATGTTTCGAAATTGCACCAGAAGCAAAAAACATCCTTTGTCATTGTTAGTTCTTCTGCAGATATCGATGAATTCCCAGAGGATTTTAACATAGTTCCAACCCTTGGAGAAGCTGAAGATGTTTTAGAAATGGAAGCAATTGAACGTGATTTAGGATTTTAAAAGGCAATTTGCATGGTAAAAAAACTACTATTCTTATTCTTATTGGTTTTCTCTACCGCCGTTTTTTCTCAAAAAACGCTGCAAAATCTTACAGCTGCTCCTAATCCAATTAGCACAAAAGCAACCATTAAATTTGATACAACCAAAGACCAAGAAGTTTTTTTAAACGTAAAAAACATGTTGGGTAAAACAGTATACTCAAAAAGGCATACAGTTAAAAAAGGTGAAAATTCAATTTTATTTTATCGAAATAATTTAGAAGCAGGAATTTATATATACCTAATACAAGGAACCTCAGAAACAATTTCTAAACGCTTTGTAATTCGATGAGTTTAAAACTAACCATTTTAGGCTGTCATTCTGCTACTCCTAGGGTTCACGCCCATCCAACCTCGCAATATCTAGAAATAAATAACAAACATTTTATCATTGATTGCGGAGAAGGAACACAACGACAAATGCGGAAATATAAAGTTGGGTTTTCTAAAATTGACCATGTTTTTATTTCTCATTTGCACGGCGATCATTTTTTTGGTTTGATTGGACTCATAGCTACTTTTGGCATCCTAAACAGAGAAAAACCACTGCATATTTTTGGCCCTGAAGGGCTAAAAGAAGTAACCAATTTACAGTTGAAAATTTCAAAATCATATGCACAGTTTGAGATCATTTTTCATGAATTGACCTCAAAAAAAAGCGAACTAATTTACGAGGACGAGAAAGTTACCGTGCATACCATCCCCCTAAATCATCGATTGTATACCAATGGTTTTTTATTTTCAGAAAAGCAAAAAGCTAGAAAGCTGAATATTGAAAACGTACAGCAGTACCCAGAAATCGAAACCTGTGATTACCACAATATAAAAGCTGGTAAAGATGTTGTTTTACAAAGTGGCGAAATTATTAAAAATGAAGAACTAACACTCATGTCTTCAAAGCCTTTGAAATATGCCTTTTGTAGTGATACAGCCTACAAACCAAGTATAGTTTCACTTATTAAAGATGTAGATTTGCTATATCATGAGGCAACATTTTTGGAAGATCGTGTTGACTTGGCTAAAAAAACTAAACATGCAACGGCTATGCAGGCGGCAAAAATCGCTAAGGATGCCAATGCACAACAATTAATCCTTGGCCATTTTTCTAGTCGTTATAAAAATGAAGAACTTTTTAAAATTGAAGCCCAAACTATTTTTAAAAATGTTATATTAGCTGAAGCAGGAAAAGAAATCCTACTATAAGTTAATTTTAATCTCCTTTATTGTTTTGGATAAGAAAACGATCTACAACAAATACAATGAAATTTTTGATTCGTATCCTCATGTAGAATTAGTGGAACACATAAAAAAATAATTGAGTTTGATTCTTATTACCCATACAACACTACCTTTTTCTGAATTACCAATACGGTTACTCAAAATTTTGAGTATATCAGTAAAAATTTTAACGCATGTACTGGATTATCTGCAAAAGAAATGCAAAGTGTTGGCATGGATTATTTTTGGTCACGTTTTCATCCAGATGATATAGCACCTTGGATTCAATGTCTACAAGATCTAATGAGTTTTACCATGTCAGAGCTTACTGATAAGCAACGAAAACGCATGAGTTATACATGGAACTACTTTATGAGAAATAGCAAAGATGACTACGTGACTGTCATACAAAACACCACCCCATTGCAATTTGATTGTGATCATAAGCCTATCATTGGATTGGCTCATTATACCATTTTAAATGGACATGTAAATATTGATATTTGTGCAAGTGCCAAGTACCTTAATGATGACAATGAATATGAGACCTTGTATTTTAGCAATATTACAAGTAAAAACTTACTTAGTTCTATCAGTCATCGAGAACGAGATATTATTCGCTTATTACTCTGCAAAAAATCTAGTAAAGAAATCGCTGAAAGGCTTAATATTAGTAAGCATACGGTCGATACGCATCGAAGAAATATTCTTAAAAAATTCAATTTAATCTCTACTGGAGAATTAATTAGCTATTTCAAAAATAACATCAATCTTCTTTAAAAAATACTCAATTTGAGTATTGCACACAACTACTTGTTCACTTAGATTTGAAACTATAAAATTTAGGGTGTTTACAAGTAAATTGGATTGGCTTATAAAAAACTTACACAGATTTTTCAGAAATTTGGATTAATTTTTAATGAAAAAGAAAGCTGCCAATTCAATTTACTTTTTTTTACTGCTTCTTTAATACTGGCGAAGACTTAACAAGACAAGAGTGCAGGCCACCTCTGCAAAAATACCTTCTTTTTTTAAGACACTTTCAAATTCAGCATTTTCTGTTCCCGGGTTAAAAATGACTCTTCTTGGGTTCAAGGAGATAATATAATCATAATAGGCTTTTTGTCGTTCTTTATTTAAATAAAGGCTCACGGTATCAATCGACTTAAACGCTACTTTTTCTGTTTGAACTTTCACTCCTTCTATCTCTCCATCCTTTATTCCTATTGCTTTTATAGCAAAACCATTTGCCTTTAATGAACGGATTGCTCTATTAGAATATCTGTCTGGATTTAAAGAGGCTCCTAAAACTAAAGTTTCATTTTTCATTTGTTAAATTTTTGTTAAAGCAAGGTATTACAGTAACAAAGATACAAATACGGGCGTCTCTTAAGCAACAATCAATTATCTATTAATACATTTTTATGAAAAAAATACTACTCCTTATTTTAGTAACTATTAGCATGCAAACTTATGCGCAATTGGATAAAAATCTTATCGAAAAACCTGGAATTTTATCAGGAAAGGTAATAGACAATGCTAGCAAAGAGGCGCTACCA
>CBFHUV010000043.1:0-16194 GCA_965659055.1 Polaribacter sp. | reverse complement strand
CTAAACATTGAAATCTTTAACGCATTAATAGAATCATCATTAATAGCTTGTTTATTAGCATACTCTCTGGCTAATAAAATAATCTCATTGTCAGACAAACTTGCAATTTTTGAGATTTTATGTCCCTTATCTATTAAAAAAACAACATTTAATATTTTTTGAAGACTTATCAAATCATACAAACGAATATTGCCTTCTGTCCTACCTGGTTGTAACAACTCATAGCGTTTTTCCCAAATTCGTATGGTATGTGCTTTAATCCCTGTTAAATTTTCAAGGTCTTTAATTGTAAATTCTGACTTAATTTTGTTCAACTTAAAATCTATTCTATTAAACGAATATACAATTTTTGACTAAATTTTAAAACTTTCCAACATTTAATGTAACATTATGTATTTTTGACCTACTTATATTAAAGGAAAATAAATTTAAAATAGTGCATAAAGAGTTAGAGCATAAATTTTTAGCAGATTTTGAGGAGAATCAAAATATTGTTCACAAAATTTGTAGAATATATACAACTAATCAAGATGCCCACAATGATTTATTTCAAGAGGTTACGATTCAGCTATGGAAAAATTACAAGAATTTTAGAGGAGACTCTAAATTCAGCACCTGGATGTATCGTGTAGCCTTAAATACAGCAATTTCATTATATCGAAAAACCAAAAAAAGTGTCCAAACTCAAGATATTTCTGATTTTGAATACAAAATTGAGGCTTCAGAATATGATGACACTGAAGAATTACAGTTAAAAGCATTGTATGCTGCTGTTCGGCAGCTAAATGACATTGATAAGGCATTAATTTTTTTGTATTTAGAAGATAAATCGTATCGCGAAATTTCAGAAACTCTTGGGGTCACTGAAGTAAATGCAAGAGTTAAAATGAATAGAGCAAAGGAGAAATTAAGACAAGTGTTAACCCCATAACATATGGATTTAGATAAATTAAAATCAACATGGAAAAATCAACCTGAAGAAACTAAGAAAGTTTCTAAGGTAGATATCTACAAAATGGCGCATTCAAAATCGTCCTCTATTGTAAAGTGGATCCTTATTATAGGGATTCTAGAACTTTTATTCTGGTCGGGTTTAGGCTTAATTATACCTGATAGCTTTTTAGATGTATATAGAGACTTTAATCTTACTGGTTTTGTCTACTATTTTACCATACTTCATTATGTGGTAGTCTTATTGTTTTTGGTATTGTTTTACAAAAATTATACGGCAGTATCTATCAATGAAAGCACCAAAAAATTGATGAACAAAATTTTGAGAGTTCGAAAAACAGTCAAATATTATGTGTACTACAATTTAGCTGGATTTGTAATTACAACCATTGCTATTAATGTGGTCATGTTTTCTCATCCAGATACGCTTATCGAAACCATGAATCCGGATCATTTAGAAATTAGCGCAAACAAATTGTTGTCTGTCACGCTAATTTTTCAAATTTCAGCACTGTTGGTAATGCTATTAATTTTGTGGTTGTTCTATAAGATTACCTACGGAAATCTGCTTAAGAAGTTAAATAAAAACTACAAGGAACTAGATTCTATAGAACATTTAAACTAAAAAAACTCCAGAGCTGCCTCTGGAGTTTTTTTTTAGAAATTTTTTAATTCGTATAATAACTTCTCAAGCATGGCATCTGTAAAATCCAAATGGGTTACCATTCTTAACTTGCCATCACCCATCGATATAAAATGAATGTTTTTTGCTTTCATTTTAGTAGCGAAATCAACCTCATCTATGCCGTCTTGTGTATAAAAAATAACAATATTAGTTTCTATAGGTTCTACTTTTTTTACAAACGAACAGGCTTCTAATGCCACTCCAATCTGAATCGCTCTTTGATGATCTTCTGCCAATCTTTCTATGTGATGATCTAAAGCATAGATGCCGGCTGCTGCCAAATAACCTACTTGACGCATAGCGCCTCCAAAGAGTTTTCGAATACGCAAGGCTTTGGCTATTGCCTCATGAGAACCTAGTAATAAAGATCCTACTGGCGCCCCTAAACCTTTAGACAAACATATAGAAATTGTGTCAAACAAAGCTCCATACTGCATTGGTGTTTCATTCTTAGCAACTAAGGCATTGAACAAACGAGCTCCATCTAAATGAAAGGCTAAATCATTTGCCTTGCAAAGTTTTTGAATCTTTTGGAGCTCTAGAAAATCCCAGCATGCTCCTCCTCCTTTGTTGGTAGTGTTTTCAATACATACTAATCGACTATAAGGTACATGAATATCTGACCTTCCCGAAATTGCAGTCGCTAATTGATCCGCTGCAAACATACCTCTTTGGCCATCTATCAAATGACTTGTAACTCCTGAATTAAATGCAGCGCCTCCACCTTCATAATTGTATACATGTCCCCATTTATCAACATACATTTTATCACCAGGTTGGGTATGCAATTTAATCGCAGCTTGATTGGCCATCGTTCCTGACGGGAAAAATAAAGCGTCTTCTTTTCCAAATAGCGCAGCTGCTTTTTTCTGTAAAGCATTTACAGTGGGATCTGCTTTAAAAACATCATCCCCAACTTCTGCATTAAACATAGCTGCTAACATGCCTTTCGTAGGCTTTGTAACCGTATCGCTAATTAAATTGATTTCCATATAATTTCTTTCTTGTTTTTAGTGTTAATCCATCCCAATTGGAGATCCATCAGGTATTTTTGACGAGCTGACCCTCTTATAGCTTTCTGGCGACTTTTTAAAAGCATCAATACTTTTAATTAATTCCGCGTCAAACATCTTTTGAGTTCCATTTGCTTTATTTAATTTTAGGTAGGCTTTTATTTCATCCAATTTAAAAGCTACGATGGCATGTACTTGAGCATAAGAAGTGCCATTGGCTGCCAAATAAAATAATTGATCCAAAACCTGATGATTCACAACGTTTTGCAATTCTTGCAGATAAGCATCAGGATGTGATTTTTTGATGCTATTTTCCAGAACCTCATCTATTAGTTCATCCAATCCTAATTGTGATTTATCCATGCTCTTATGTAAGACCAATCTCGATGCTCTTTGAGGGTGTAATAATAATTCTAAGGTCATTTCCGATGCCGTTTCAACTGCTCCATAAGGATCAAATTCTACACCCATTTTACTTTTAAAAGACTCTCTTGTTCTTCCATAACCATAGGCTCTTGGCGGAAACAACTCTAATTTTGAACTAGGAATGGCTATTACTTTTACATCTATCGTTTTTAACAAAGCAGCTAGTGCCTGACGCTCAACCGCTCCAGGGACTCTTTTTACAATGGTTTGATTTCCTCCTTTTACTGCATAATTGTAGTCCAAACCTCCTATCACTTTAGAAACTGCTTCTGTCTGATATCGATGCAAAAAATACAAAGGAACAAACACATCTTCTAAAACAGAATACGGTTCATCGCTTTTAATATTGTCTACAGAAAATTTATCAATGGCGCTTTTTCTAATTTCTAATAAAGAATTTAATTCATCGGCTACATTTTTACCATTGTCCCACAAATGTGCATAAGCATGAGCACTTCCTGCAGGTCTTGCATCTTGATCGGTTATAAATCGCAAACCTTTTGCAAAAGCAGTGCTTAAAATGTTTTTCAAACCTTGCTCTTCATTGCTTGTGAATTCTTGATATGAATACGCTACCGATACTTTATCCCATTCGCCAATTCCTGTTGCATAGGCATTTGAAAAATCAATCTTTCCATTTTTTAACGAAAATTGAGGATGTGGATAATCCATAACCGAGGATCTATTGATAGTACTTGCAATATAATTGTGTGCAAAACCAAGTGTGTGACCCACTTCATGAGCTGATAATTGTCTAATTCTTGCCAAAGCCATGTCTAAAGCAAATTTATCCTTAGCCGTACTTGTTGCATAAGGAGCTTGCAAGGCTTGTGCAATTAAAAAATCTTGACGAATTCTTAGGGAACCTAAACTTACATGTCCTTTAATAATTTCACCAGTACGAGGATCAGTAATGCTTCCACCATAACTCCAACCTCTAGTTGAACGATGCACCCATTGGATTACATTATATCTTAAATCTAAAGGATCTGCATCTTTTGGTAACATTTTAACTTGAAATGCATTTTTATAACCAGCCGCCTCAAAGGCTTGGTTCCACCATCGTGCCCCTTCTAATAAAGCAGATCGCACAGGCTCAGGAGTTCCTGGGTCCAAATAATACACAATTGGCTCCACAGCCTCGCTAATTGCAGCTTCTGGATTTTTCTTTTCCAATCGATGTCTATTAATAAAGCGTTTTGTAATAGACTGATCCACCGGTGTGGCATAATCCATATAGGACATTGAAAACGAACCGGATCGTGGATCATAAACACGTGGTTTGTATTTATTATCTGGCAATTCAACAAACGAATGATGTTGATACACCGTTAAGGCATTTGCATTTGGTGTTACTGACCATAAGTTTCTTCCTCTGGCTTTTCCTTTAAAGGTTAACAAAACATCAAACTCCACATTTTTCTTAAAAGCTTTGGTTCTTTCTAAATTAAAAGCACTTCGAGAAGAGTCTACGCTAAAACTACCTTCTCCACTTCCAGAAAGCACATCAGATACTCCAAAAGTATCTTGCATAAAAAATGAGGTAGCGTCTACTAAATACACATTGTTTTTTTCTTCTTTGATAACAAACCCATGTAAAACTGATTTTGCAAAAGCTTCCTTAATCGATTTTTTCTCTTCGTAATTATCAGTTAAAGCTCTATATTCTTGGTTGGGTTGAATCAATAAGATTTTATTTCCTGCTTTTCTAAAAAACACGACAGCACCTCCACCAAGCTTTCCTCGGTCCAAACCAATATCGTTAGAACCAACCCCTTCGGAAAGAGCATTGACATACAAAAATTCAGATTCTAACTTTGAGATTTCCAAAAATATTTTATCACTGCTACTGTCGTAATAAAAATTAAAGTAACCTTCGTATTTGACAACTTTCTTATTGTCCTTAAAAAATTGAGCAAATCCCGACTGGCAAATGCTCAGAAAAAAAATGATTAAGGTGATTTTTTTCATGGTATTTATATTTTCCATAAAACTATAAAAAAGCAACGAGAATTTAGATTGATTAAAATATTAAATATCAATAAAACCCTTATTTTTGTCTTTACTTATGATTACACAAGAACAGATTAAAGATGTTGCCGATAGAATAGGCAAACTGAAAGACTATTTAGATATTGACCAAAAACTCATAGAAATAAGTAATGAGGAGGAAAAAACTGTGGATCCAGACTTCTGGAACAAGCCGAAAGAAGCGGAAGCTTTTATGAAAATCCTTCGATTTAAAAAAAAATGGGTGAACGATTACAATTCATTAAATGCTTTATTTGAGGATCTTTCTGTTTTAATGGAGTTTTACAAAGAAGACGAAGCCACAGAAGAAGAGGTAAAAGCACAATTTGAAAAAACGATGAATTTTTTAGAGAGCATTGAGTTCAGAAATATGCTCTCTGAGGAAGGAGATGATTTAAGTGCCGTTATTCAAATAACTGCAGGAGCTGGTGGAACGGAAAGTTGTGATTGGGCCGAAATGTTGATGAGAATGTATATGATGTGGGCCGAAAAAAATGGTTTTAAAATTAAAGAACTCAACTATCAAACTGGAGATACTGCCGGAATAAAAACAGTGACCTTAGAATTTGATGGTGATTATGCCTTTGGTTGGCTCAAGGGAGAGAACGGGGTGCATCGCTTGGTTCGAATTTCTCCTTTTGACAGCAATGCAAAAAGACATACCTCCTTTGCCTCTGTGTATGTATATCCAGTTGCTGATGATTCTATTGAAATTGAAATTAATCCTGCGGATATAGAAATTACAACAGCGAGATCTAGTGGGGCTGGTGGACAAAACGTAAATAAGGTTGAAACAAAAGTTCAACTTACTCACAAACCGACTGGTATTCAGATACAATGTTCAAACTCGCGTTCTCAACATGACAATAGAGCTACAGCCCTTCAAATGCTAAAGTCTCAGTTGTACGAAATTGAGCTTAAAAAAAGACAAGAAGCAAGAGCCGACATAGAAGCTGGAAAATTAAAAAACGAATGGGGAAGCCAAATTCGAAACTATGTAATGCATCCTTATAAGTTAATTAAAGATGTTAGAACGGCTCATGAAACCGGAAATGTAGAAGCGGTAATGAATGGAGATATTGACGCTTTTCTCAAAGCGTTTTTAATGCTGAACGGGCAGAAAAAATAAGAATTTAAAATAGTTCACTTAAAAGTTATGATAAAAATTTACCACAATAATCGTTGTAGCAAATCGAGAATGGGTGTTGCCCTTTTGGAAGCTTCTGGAAAACCATTCGAAATTATTAATTATTTAGAGAATTCTTTAAGTCCAAAAGAATTGAAAGAGATTCTAAATTTACTTCATATTCCGGCCATCGATTTGGTGAGGAAAAACGAAAAAGTATGGAAAGAAAAATATAAAAACGGAAGCTATTCTGATGATGAACTTATTAAAATAATGGTTGAAAACCCAAAATTAATTGAACGACCGATAATTGTAAATCAAAAGAAAGCTGTAATAGGGAGGCCTACGGAAAGCATTAATAGTATTTTATAAAAAGAGCACTCCTAGAGTGCTCTTTTTCTTTAACAGAACTTTAACAAGAAGTATATTAAACTAAACTGTTCCTTTGCAGTCATAATATTTATAAAGAACTAGTAATACAAACTAATGAGAAAAATCACTTTTGTACTTATTTGCCTTTTTAGCATTTCTTCGATGCTTGGTCAAGGTCCAAAACCACAAATTCAAGACAAAAAAATAACAATAACTGGAAAAATTGTAGATGCAGCTTCCAAAACTCCTTTAGAGTATGGGACCGTTGTACTAAGAGATGTAAAAACAAAGAAAATTACTGGAGGTATCTCAGACACAAATGGTGAATTTAGAATTTCTGCTGTTGCAGGAACCTACGACATTAGCGTAGAGTTTATTTCTTTCACCACAAAAACATATAAAAACAGATTGTTGGATAAAGATGTAAATCTTGGAACAATTGCTTTGGTGGAAGATGGTCAAATGTTAGAAGAGGTTAATATTATGCCTGAAAAATCTACAGTTGACATTCGATTGGATAAAAAAATATACAATGTAGGTAAAGATTTAACAGTGAAAGGTGGAAATGTGAGTGATGTATTAGACAACATTCCTTCTGTTAGTGTTGATGTTGAAGGAAATGTAAGTTTACGTGGTAATGAAAACGTACGAATTTTAATTGATGGAAAACCTTCCGCTTTGGTTGGTTTAGATGGCGCAAGTGCTTTACGTCAACTACCTGCAGATGCCATTGAAAGAGTTGAATTAATCACCTCTCCTTCTGCTCGTTATGATGCTGAAGGGACGGCTGGTATTCTAAATATTATTTTAAGAAAAGGAAAGGTTACAGGTTTTAACGGATCTATTAATCCTACCATTGGTAGTCCAGAACAATATGGGATTTCTGCAAACCTAAACTACAGAACTAAAAAGTTCAACATTTTTAATAATTCAGGATATAACTATCGTAACGGACCAGGAAGTTCGTTTAATGATGTAACTTATTTTGACGCAAATAAAAATGTAACTGGTTACTTGAGAGAGGTGCGTGAAAGCAATCGTTTGGGTAAAGGATTTAACACTAGTTTTGGAATTGAGTATTACTTAACTGACAAGAGCTCTCTTTTAGCAAATATTGTTTATAGAAAATCAGTTGATGATAACTATTCAGGTAATAATGTGGATATTTTTGATGTCAATAGAGTGGTTACTTCTAATCGTTTAAGAGTTGAAAATGAAGATCAAAATTCAAATACAATTCAATATTCTTTAAATTACACGAATAAATTCAATACAGTTGGTCATCAGTTAAGTATTGACTTTCAATACAGCGAAAGCAATCGTGATGAGTTTGGAAAAATTTTTCAAAACAATGCCTTTGTCGAAGATAATATCACTAAAAATGAATCAAGCAACAAATTGATTCAAATAGACTATGTATACCCTTTTGGAGAAGGCTCTCAATTGGAGTTTGGTTTTAGAGGAGATTTAGAAAAATCAAATTCTGACTATAAAAACTTACCAAAAGTTCCAGCTGCTTATGACCCATCTAATAATTTGTTTTTTGAACAAAACGTATATGCTTTTTATGGACAATACGGAAGAAAATTCAAAAAATTCTCTTATTTATTAGGATTGAGAAATGAAATTACTGATATCAATATTAACTTAATTACAACCAATAAAAACTATGACAAAAACTATAGTCAGTTTTTCCCAACATTGAATCTTGGTTATGAATTAAACGAAACGCAAAGTTTTACATTGGGTTATAGTAAGCGATTGAGAAGACCAAGATCTTGGTTTTTAAACCCATTTGAATCTAGAAGTTCTGAAACCAATATCTTTCAAGGAAACGTAAATTTAAACCCTACTTATACCAACTCTTTTGATCTTGGGTATTTAAAGAAATGGGAGGAAGTAACTTTAAATACTTCTATTTACTACAATCATTCAACAGATATTTTTCAATTTGTTACCCAAGAAAGAGGTGATTTTGTAAATGGAGTTCCTGTTTTAGTAAGAACCCCTATTAACTTAGCTGAAGAAAGTAGATATGGTTTTGAGTTTACTGCGAATTACAACCCATCTAAAAAAGTAAATTTTTCAGGAAGCTTTAACTATTTCGGATTTAAAACTGATGGCGTCTATGAATATACCAACTTTAACAATCAGTTGATTCGTCAAGATTTTGCTGCTCAAAACACAAGTTGGGTGGCTCGTTTTAATGCAAAAGTTACCTTGCCGTATGAGATTCAATGGCAAACAAGACTTTCTTATAACGGAGCTCAGGTGAATGCACAAAGTAAAAGTGAAGGAATGTTTGGAGCAAACCTTGCTTTTAGCAAAGATTTAATGAAAGACAATGGAACTCTTGTATTAAACATTAGCGATGTTTTTAACTCTAGAAAAAGACAATCTACTTCATATACAGAAAATTCTGAAACCTATGGAGAATATCAATGGAGACAACGTCAAATTTCATTGAGTTTTACTTATAGATTTAACCAACAAAACAGTCAAAGAAAACAAACGAGACCGCAACAAGGTGAAGAAGATTTTGGAGGTGGAGAAGGTTTTGGTAAATAATCAAAATAACAAGCAACAAAAAAGCATCCTAAATAGGATGCTTTTTTTATATCTTTTTTTGAAAATTATTTCTTTTCAGCTGCTTCTCTGGCTTGTTTTTTCAATTTGAAATTTTCCCAAATTGTTCCACCAATCCAATACGGAACTACGAATGTTAGCAAGAAGATTAACAACCAAAATCCAGCTGTAAAAATAAACATGAACAATAAAAATCCTGAAAATTCTGAAAAATCTAACATTTGAAATTCTATAAAATTAATATGTAACAAAAATAATACATATTTTTTATTTAACGCAAGAAATAAAAAATAATTTATCCAGTATTTTATCTCTTCTTGATAACTCATTGTGATACTTTTAGTAAATTTGCAACATCAAAAAAAACGAATCCATACCATGAAATTTAGAATCGAAAAAGACACAATGGGACACGTAGAGGTTCCTGCAGATAAATATTGGGGTGCTCAAACTGAACGTTCTCGAAACAACTTCAAAATTGGCCCATCAGCTTCTATGCCGATTGAAATTATTGAAGGTTTTGCTTATTTAAAAAAAGCTGCTGCCTTTGCAAATTGTGAACTAGGAGTTTTATCAGAAGAAAAAAGAGATTTAATTGCTCAAGTCTGTGACGAAATTTTAGCTGGAAAGCACAATGATCAGTTTCCATTGGTTATTTGGCAAACCGGTTCTGGTACTCAATCCAATATGAATTGTAATGAGGTAATTGCTAATAGAGCCCATGAACTCGCTGGTAAAATTATTGGAGAAGGAGAAAAAACTATACAACCCAATGATGATGTCAATAAATCACAATCATCAAATGATACCTTTCCAACTGGAATGCATATCGCTATTTATGAGAAAATTATAAAAACCACCATTCCAGGAGTTACCCAATTAAGAGATACCTTAAAAGCAAAATCTGAAGCATTTAAAAATGTAGTAAAAATTGGTCGAACTCATTTAATGGATGCAACTCCTTTAACCCTTGGACAAGAATTTTCTGGCTACGTAGCGCAATTAAACTTTGGTTTAAAAGCTTTAAATAATTCATTAGAACATTTAGCGCAATTAGCTTTAGGTGGAACTGCTGTAGGAACTGGTTTAAACACCCCTAAAGGCTATGATGTCTTAGTTGCTAAGTACATTGCAGAATTTACTGGACTCCCTTTTATCACTGCAGAAAATAAGTTTGAAGCACTTGCAGCACATGATGCTCTTGTTGAAACACATAGTGCTTTAAAACAATTAGCAGTATCCCTAAATAAGATTGCAAATGATATCCGAATGATGGCTTCAGGTCCTCGTTCTGGAATTGGTGAGTTAATTATCCCTGCCAATGAACCTGGAAGTTCTATTATGCCAGGAAAAGTGAATCCAACTCAAGCTGAGGCTATTACTATGGTTTGTGCACAAGTAATGGGGAACGACGTAGCAGTTACTGTTGGAGGAACCCAAGGTCATTATGAATTGAATGTATTTAAACCAATGATGGCGGCAAATGTATTGCAGTCAGCTCAGTTAATTGGTGATGCCTGTGTGTCATTTGACATACACTGTGCTTCAGGAATTGAGCCAAATCAAACTAGAATTACTGAACTACTAAACAATTCTTTGATGTTGGTTACCGCTTTAAATACGAAAATCGGCTATTATAAAGCTGCAGAAATTGCAAATACAGCACATCAAAATGGCACAACACTTAAAGAAGAAGCAGTTCGTTTAGGATATGTGACTCCGGAAGAATATGATGCATGGGTAAAACCAGAAGAAATGATTGGTGGTCTTAAATAGACCTAGAAACCAATAAAACAAAAAGACCATATCAGTTAATATGGTCTTTTTGTTTTTAGATATCCAATCTATTTTTTTGGAATAACCAAGTTTTGATTTTTTTGTGACTTAATGTCAATGCTAAGAACATCATCTACTTGCAATCTGTATGGCTCATCATTGAGTTTTTTTATTGTTGTTTTTGTAAGAGGTTCACCTTTTAAATACACTAAATCTTTTTGAGGAACACAGGAAACAAATAAACTAATAAGGGTAAGCAATAAAAAGCGTTTCAACATAATAAAATCACATTAGAATTCACTAATATAATTTTTCTAAGTTTAATCTTGTAATTTTTCTATTATTTTCGCCTATAAATACTTGAAATATGTTTTTCAAAATCAAAGCCTATCTAACTTTTTTGCTAAAATCAACAAACCAACATGGTGTTCATTCCCCATTTGTGTATTCTTTGGTAACAAATTGTTTCTATAAAAAGACTTTAAAAAATGTATTCAAAGACTTCCTAGCCTATAAAAAGTCTTTAATTAAGAGCACCAAGATTATCAATGTTACAGATTTTAGTGCAGGATCCAAAGTGTTTAAAAGCAACTCAAGACCAGTTGCTAAGATTGCTAAATATGCAGGGATCTCTAATCCTAGAGCTGCTTTATTAATAAGACTAAGCTCCTACTTTAAGCCCAAACATATTTTGGAAATTGGGACTTCATTAGGCTTAAGTACTGCTGCTTTGAAACTAGGAGCGCCCAATGCCAATCTTAAAAGCTTGGAGGGTTGTCCAGAAACTGCAGAAATTGCAAAAACACAACTAGAAAAATTTCAATTTGAATTAATTGACATTCATATCGGCGATTTTAGTAAAACCCTTAAAAGTGCAACTGAAAATGCAAATTTTGATCTGATTTATTTTGATGGAAATCATCAAAAAGAACCAACATTGGCTTATTTCGAAAGTTGTTTAAAAAGCGTAAATAATGACAGTGTCTTTATTTTTGATGACATCCATTGGAGCGCAGAAATGGAAACTGCTTGGAAATTTATAATTGAACACCCAAGGGTAACGGTGAGTATTGATACTTTTCAATGGGGTCTTGTTTTCTTCAGAAAAGAGCAAGAAAAAGAACATTTTATAATTAGAGTTTAATCCTTTTGCTTTAATTTTAAATACCTTTGTAGCTTAGACAAGAAAAGAGAAACTACCAGCATGAAAATTTATACAAAAACAGGAGATTCAGGAACCACATCACTATACGGGGGACTAAGAGTCCCTAAACACCATTTAAGAATTGAATCTTATGGAACTGTTGATGAATTAAACTCTCAAATAGGCCTTGTTCGAGATCAAAATATCGATATTGTAAGTAAAGAGAATTTACTTAAAATTCAAAATGAATTGTTTACCATAGGTGCTATGTTGGCAACACCTTCTGAAAAAGAATTATTAAAAAACGGAAAAGAACGTTTGAATATTCCCAAAATAAATTTAGAAAGCGTAACATTTTTAGAGCTAGAAATAGACCGAATGAATGAAGACTTGCCCGCAATGACACATTTTATATTACCCGGAGGACATCAAACGGTGTCATTCTGTCACATTGCTCGCTGTGTTTGTAGAAGAACAGAGCGCTTGGTTACACATTTAAACGAAGTTGAAACCATCAATGCAGACATATTAACTTATTTAAACAGACTTTCTGACTTCCTTTTTGTCTTGGCACGAAAGTTGTCCAAAGACTTATCAGCAAAGGAAATTCCTTGGATTCCAAAAAAGGAAAATTAAGTTCTTTATTTTATTGACATAGATTTATCAAATAAACCTTGGTTATATCAATTTTAATTTTATTTTTGCACAAAATTTAAACGATTAAAAATGTATTGGACTCTAGAATTAGCATCTTATTTAGCAGATGCCCCATGGCCAGCAACTAAAGACGAATTGATAGATTACGCTATCAGAACGGGAGCTCCATTAGAGGTTGCAGAAAACTTGCAAGACATTGAAGATGAGGGTGAACCTTATGATTCGATCGTAGAAATATGGCCAGACTACCCTTCTGAAGAAGATTATCTTTGGAATGAAGATGAATATTAGAAAAATATTAACAGTAGAAAGTCTCATTTGAGGCTTTTTTTTTGTGTATATTTATTCTTTAAAAGAATGACCACTTAGTCAAGAATAATCAATATAATTTTCTTCAAGAAATCTATACAATTACTTTCGGTTTTAACAAATTGAATTATACATAACACATTAACAATGAGCTTACTTAACTCGGTCCTAAAAATATTTGTAGGAGACAAACAACAGAAAGATTTAAAATTACTACAACCCATCGTTGCTAAAACGAATGCTTTTGAAACTGCATTTAAAAATTTATCTAACGATCAATTAAGGGCAAAGTCTAATGAGTTCAAGTCAAAAATTAAAGAAGCTACTAAAAGCTTTGATTCACAAATTGAAGTATTAGAAAAAGAAGCATTGGCTGCAGAAATTGACAGGCAAGAAAACATATACAGTGAAATTGATTCCTTAAAAGATGCGGCCTATGAAGCCTCAGAAGCTGTTTTAATGGACATCATGCCAGAAGCTTTTGCTGTAATGAAAGAAACGGCCAGACGATTTAAAGAAAATTCTGAAATCGCAGTGACTGCAAGTCCTTTTGATAGAGAACTTTCTGCCAAAAAATCTCAGGTAACCTTAAAAGATGACAAAGCGATTTGGTCAAATTCTTGGGATGCTGCAGGGCAAGCAGTTACTTGGGATATGTTACACTATGATGTTCAGTTAATTGGAGGTTCTGTTTTACATCAAGGAAAAATTGCCGAGATGATGACAGGAGAAGGAAAAACTTTAGTTTCTACCCTACCTGTATATTTAAACGCCTTAACAGGTAAAGGAGTGCACTTGGTTACAGTTAATGATTATTTGGCCAAACGTGATGCGGCTTGGATGGGCCCTTTACTAGAGTTCCATGGTCTTAGTGTGGACTGTATTGATAACTACGAGCCTAATTCAGATGCCCGTAGAAAAGCATATAATGCTGATGTAACTTACGGGACCAACAATGAATTTGGATTTGACTATCTACGTGATAACATGGCCCACACCAAAGAAGATTTGGTGCAACGAGCTCCAAATTACGCCATTATTGATGAGGTAGATTCTGTTTTAATTGACGATGCTAGAACTCCTTTAATTATTTCTGGAGCTGTACCACAAGGAGACAGACATGAGTTTACAGAATTAAAGCCCTTAGTGCATGATATTGTAACCTTACAACGTCATTATTTGGTAGGTGTACTTGCAGAAGCGAAAAAATTAATTTCAGAAGGTAATACCAAAGAAGGTGGTTTATTGTTATTGCGCGTGCATCGAGGAATTCCAAAAAACAAAGCACTTATCAAATTCTTATCGCAAGAAGGAATTAAATTATTATTACAAAAAACGGAGAATCATTATATGGCAGATAACAATAAGTTGATGCCAGAGGTAGATGCAGAATTGTATTATACCATAGAAGAGAAAAACAACTCGATTGATTTAACTGACAAAGGAATTGCTCATTTATCTGGTAAAACCAGTGATGAAAGTTTCTTTATCCTTCCAGACATTGGAGTTAAAGTTGGTGAAATTGATAAAAGTGAAGAAACTGCTGAAATAAAAGCGAAACATAAAGAGGAATTATACCGTGATTTTAGCATCAAAAGCGAGCGAATTCATACCATGAACCAATTGCTAAAAGCCTATTCTTTGTTTGAAAAAGACATTGAATATGTTGTAATTGACAACAAGGTAAAGATTGTGGATGAGCAAACGGGTCGCATTATGGATGGCCGTCGTTATTCTGATGGATTGCATCAAGCTATTGAGGCTAAGGAGAATGTGAAAATTGAAGATGCTACCCAAACTTTTGCAACAGTTACACTTCAGAATTATTTTAGAATGTATCGCAAATTAGCCGGAATGACAGGTACTGCCATTACAGAAGCTGGTGAACTTTGGGAAATCTATAAATTGGATGTGGTAGAAATTCCTACAAATCGCCCTATACAAAGAGATGATAAGGAAGACCTTGTTTATAAAACAACCAGAGAGAAATACAATGCAGTTATAGAAGATATCGTAACTCTTGTAGCTCAAAAACGTCCAGTTCTTGTAGGAACAACGTCTGTTGAGATTTCAGAATTACTAGGAAGAATGTTAAAAATGAGAAACATTCCTCATAACATTCTAAACGCAAAATTGCATAAAAAAGAAGCAGATATAGTTGCTGAAGCAGGTAAACCAGGAGTGGTAACCATTGCAACCAATATGGCTGGACGTGGTACCGATATCAAATTAACCCCAGAAGTGAAAAAAGCTGGTGGTTTGGCTATCATTGGTACAGAACGTCATGATTCTAGACGTGTAGATAGACAGTTAAGAGGTAGAGCTGGTAGACAAGGAGATGTTGGGTCTTCTCAGTTTTATGTGGCCTTAGATGATAACTTAATGCGTATTTTCGGATCCGATCGAATTGCAAAAATGATGGACCGTATGGGTTTAAAAGAAGGTGAAGTCATTCAGCATTCTATGATTACCAAGTCCATAGAAAGAGCTCAAAAGAAAGTAGAAGAAAACAACTTTGGAATTCGTAAGCGTTTGTTAGAATATGATGACATAATGAATGCACAACGTGAATTCGTATACAAACGAAGACGACATGCTTTGGATGGTGACCGATTAAAGATTGACATTGTGAACATGATCTTCGATACTTGTCAGGCTTTGGTCAATGAAAATAAAATTGATAATAATTTTCAAAACTTCGAGTTTGAATTGATTCGCTTATCATCGATGACCTCTCCTTTTTCGGAAGAAGATTTTAAAAAATTGACAGAGCAAGAATTGATAGACCAATTGTATGAAACCATTTACAAGCATTATCAAGATAAAATTACTCGTAGTGCAATTTCTGCCTACCCAGTAATTAAAGATGTTTTTGAAAACGAAGGAGACCGATATGAAAGAATTGTGGTTCCCTTCTCTGACGGGGTAAAGAGCTTACAAGTAGTTACAAACCTTAAAAGAGCATATGAGTCTGAGGGGAAAGAACTAATTAAAGATTTTGAAAAGAATATTACACTTGCCATTATCGATGAAAATTGGAAAAACCATTTACGTCAAATGGACGAATTAAAAAGTTCAGTGCAAAATGCCTCTTATGAGCAAAAAGATCCTTTGTTAA
>CBFHUV010000042.1:15992-16244 GCA_965659055.1 Polaribacter sp. | reverse complement strand
TTTAAGTTGAAAATTTGGAAATTCAAATGAATTGCCCTTATCATAGGAAAAAGTAAGATTGGATGTTGAAATCATAAAAATTGTTAAGTTGTAAATATAATTTATAAGAATTTTATAACCCAAAAATCCTTCTTAAATTGAGGTTAATTTTTATTTTCCCATGAAATATCCAATATATCGTAATTTTTGAATACTTGATAGAGCCGGGGAACTCAATAAGGTTATTTTTTCCCGAAATACTTTCTTTTAATG
>CBFHUV010000042.1:0-15982 GCA_965659055.1 Polaribacter sp. | reverse complement strand
ATAGAGAGGCTGGACCAGCAGTTGTTGGGGTAGAATTAAAGCGCAAAGAAGATCTTCAACCACTATTAAAACGAATGAAAAAAATGAATTTCTATGGTGATTATTTAAACGATAAACCTGATTTATTTCAATATTTGGTATAACTTGCATAATATTTAACACCAATTTTCGATTGAAAAATTTATTTACAAATAGCGCAGTACCAGAACAATTTAGAGTTGATAAGGCTTATGTTCAAGATCAATATTTGATTGATGGATCTTTAAGAAAGTGGGAAGGAAATTTCCTTACCGTAAAATCTCCAATTTTTGAGGCAAACTTAGAAGGAATCCTGGAGCAAAAGACTTTGGGAACTATTCCAGATTTGGGAAAAGAAGATGCCTTAGAAGCTTTGGAAGCAGCCTATAATGCTTATGAAAAAGGGCGCGGTGCATGGGCCACGATGAAGGTAGAAGAGCGTATTTCTTGCGTAGAAAATTTTGCAGAAATGATGTTGGAAACTCGTGATGAGGTTGTTAAATGGTTGATGTGGGAAATTGGAAAACCTTATGCAGAGTCTTGTAATGAATTTGATCGCACCATAGAATATATAAATGACACCATAATCGCTTTAAAAGAGATGGATAGAAGCGATTCTAAAATTCAAAAACACGAGGGAATCTATGCACAAGTTCGCAGAGGTCCTTTAGGAGTGGTTTTGTGTTTGAGCCCTTATAATTATCCACTAAATGAAACTTTTTGCTTGTTGATACCAGCATTAATTATGGGGAATACCACTGTTTTTAAACCTGCAAAGTATGGGATATTATTGTTATCTCCTTTACTGAAAGCGTTTCAAACCTGTTTCCCAAAAGGCGTGGTGAATTTAATCTACGGAAGTGGTAGAACACTTGCAACTCCGATTATGCAATCTGGAAAGGTAGATGTTTTGGCTTTGATTGGAAATAGCAAATCGGCGAACACCTTACAAGAATACCACCCTAAAAAGAATCGATTGCGATTGGTCTTAGGGCTAGAGGCGAAAAACCCTGGTATTATTTTACCAGATTGTGATATTGATGTTGCTGTTAAAGAATGTATTAACGGTACCCTGGCTTTTAATGGTCAGCGATGTACAGCTTTAAAAATATTATTTGTTCATGAGGATATTGTCCAAGAGTTCAATCAAAAATTTGTGGAACAACTTAATAAATTAAAGGTTGGGTTGCCTTGGGACGCTGATGCGAATCTAACGCCACTGCCAGAACCTAGCAAGCCTGCTTACATGAAGGAGCTTATTGATGATGCATTAGTCCATGGGGCAGCAGTAATTAATGAAGGAGGTGGTGACACCCTCAAAAGTTTTGTCTTCCCAGCGGTCTTATATCCTGTAAATAAAAAAATGAGAGTTTATGAAGAAGAGCAATTTGGACCCGTAGTTCCAATTGTATCTTTTTCAGACATACAAGAACCCTTAACCTATATTTCGGAATCAAACTATGGGCAACAAGTTAGTTTGTTTAGCAAACATGCAAGTTCCTTAGCGCCATTAATTGATTCTTTGGTTAATCAAGTATGCCGTGTGAATATTAATGCCAAATGTCAAAGAGGACCCGATGTGTTTCCTTTCGTTGGTAGAAAAGATTCTGCAGTAAGTACTTTGAGTGTTCATGATGCCTTGCGTACCTTTTCAATTAGAACCTTGGTTGCTTTTAGAAGTAATGAAACGAATGATGCTATTTTGACGGATTTGCTTGAAAGCCATCAATCTAACTTTGTAAACACCAGTTATATTTTATAGTTTTTTAACAAGTCATTTGTTGCATATATTTAAATAATACTCATTTACCGTAGATAATATTAATACCTTAATGTTAAGCGGGATGCCTTTTCGAGATGCCTATAAGGCCATAGGTGCCAAAGTAGAAGCGGGTACTTACGAACCAGATACTTCTAAAAAACACAGTCATATTGGAAGCATACACAATTTGTATTTAAGTGAAATTAGAGAGAAGTTTCCTTATTAAAAAAGAGTGCTTTCCAAGTGGAAGCACTCTTCATTCAAATAAACTAGTATCTCAAGGTTAGTTAGATAATAGTACTTTGCCCCATATAAATATTGATAAAATTCATATTGCTGTCTTGCTGATTTTCAATATAATCAACAATAAAGTCTCCAACTTTGGAGGTGGTAAATGCGTTTTCATGGTTGATGTCTTCTGTGCATATTCCCAGTTCTAAAGATTTTTCTACGGCACTTTCTATAGCTTCAGATTCTTTGTAGAGTCCAAGATGTTGAAGTAACATGGCTGCCGATAAAATAGAAGCAAGTGGGTTTGCCGTATTTTTGCCTGTGGCTTGTGGATAAGATCCATGAATGGGCTCAAACAAGGCATTTTCTTTACCAATAGAGGCAGAAGCAAGCAAACCAATAGATCCACCAATGACACTGGCTTCATCACTAAGAATATCTCCAAAGAGATTTTCGGTTAAAATAACATCAAACTGTTTTGGATTTAAAATCAACTGCATGGCTGCGTTGTCTACAAAAAGAAAGTCAAGTTGAACATCTGGGTATTGACTCGCTAAAGCCGTAATAGTTTTTCTCCACAACCGAGAGGTTTCTAGGACATTGGCTTTGTCTACTAAGGTTAGTTTTTTTCTTCTATTTTGAGCTTCCTTAAATGCTAAATGGGCAATGCGCTCAATTTCTTCGACACTGTAAGAGCAACCATCAAAGGCTATAGTTCCATCCTCACTCAGTTCTTTGATGCCAAAATAAATCCCGCCTGTAAGTTCTCTGTATAGCACGATATCAGTACCAGAGATAATCTTTCTTTTTAAAGGAGAATTCTCAATTAGCTGCTCATAAGCTTTTACTGGTCGAATATTGCAAAAGAGACCTAACTCTTTGCGCAGTTTTAACAAGCCCTGTTCTGGCCTCACTTTGGCTGATGGATTGTTGTCGTATTTTGGATCTCCAATAGCACCAAATAAAATAGCATCTGATTTTTTACAAAGTGCTATAGTTTCATCGGGCAATGGGTTTCCTGTTTCATCAATGGCGCAAGCTCCCATTAATGCCTCTTTAAAAACAAAATTATGGTTGTATACATCAGCAACAGCTTTTAGGGCTTTTTTTGCCTGTGCGGTTACCTCGGGTCCAATTCCATCTCCTGGAATTACTGCAATTGTGAATTTCATATGGTATTTGCTAAAGCCTCAAAGGCGTTAATTTTATTTTTTTTACTCATTAAATAATCGATATCATCATAACCATTGAGTAGGCAGGTTTTTTTATAGGTATCAATGTCAAAACTGATCATTCCTGCGGGGCTTTCAAGAGATTGATTCTTTAAATCTACAGTGAGCAAGGTGTTGGGGTTTTCGGTAACTTCTGTTAATAAAGCCTTTAAGTATTTCGGCGTTACTTGTATAGGAAGCAAGCCATTATTTAAGGCGTTGCCTTTAAAAATATCTGCAAAAAAACTACTGATAACTACCTTAAAACCATAGCCTATTAAGGCCCATGCGGCGTGCTCCCTGCTAGAACCACAACCAAAATTATCTCCTGCTACTAGTATACTACCACTGTACAATGGGTTGTTTAGTATGAATTTTTTATTAAGGCTACCATCCTTTAAATAGCGCCAATCTTTAAAGACTTGTTCACCAAAACCCAATTTGTCCGTGGCTTTTAAAAAGCGAGCTGGGATGATCTGATCGGTATCGATATTCTCAGATGCTAAAGGAATTGCTGTCGATTTTAAACGTGTAAATTTTTCCATAGTATAATTTATAAAACCGGCTCTAAAACCTGTGAAACATCAATTAATTTGCCTTCTACAGCTGCTGCAGCGGCCATTAAAGGACTTGCAAGAATTGTTCTAGCACCTTGTCCTTGTCTTCCTTCAAAGTTTCTATTTGAGGTAGAAACACAGTATTCCCCTGATGGAATCTTATCGTCATTCATTGCAAGACAGGCAGAACAACCGGGCTGTCTTAACCTAAATCCAGCAGCTTCAAAAATGGTATGTAAACCCTCATCAACAATTTGTTTTGCAACCCGCTGTGATCCTGGAACCAACCAAGCAGTGACATTTTCTGCCTTATGCTTGCCGTTAACATAGTCTGCAGCTACTCTAAAATCTTCGATTCTAGAATTGGTGCAGCTTCCAATAAACACATAGTTTATTGGTGTATTTATTAAAGATTTCCCTTTTTCAAAATTCATATATCGCAATGACTTGTCAAAAGAACTCTCATCCTTGTTTGGGATTTTTTCAGAAATTTTAATTCCCATCCCCGGATTTGTCCCATAGGTAATCATTGGAGTTATGTCAGAAGCATCTAGCTCATATTCCTTGTCAAACATGGCCCCTTCATCAGAAGTCAAGGTTTTCCAGAAGGCTACTTTCTTATCAAAATCAGCACCTTGGGGAGCAAACTCTTTCCCCTTGATATAATCAAAGGTTGTTTGATCTGGTGCGATCATCCCGCCTCTGGCACCCATTTCTATGCTCATATTGCAAACAGTCATTCTACCTTCCATGCTCATGTTTTCAAAAACATCACCGGCATACTCACAAAAATATCCGGTTCCTGAATTGGTGCCTAATTTTGCAATGATGTATAAAATAACATCTTTTGGAAGGACTCCTGGTTTTAGTGTACCATTGACCATAACCCGCATCTTTTTTGGTTTTTCCAAAAGCAGACATTGGCTGGCAAAAACCTGTGCGACTTGGCTTGTACCAATGCCAAATGCAATGGTTCCAAATGCGCCATGGGTAGAGGTGTGAGAGTCTCCGCAAACCATGGTCATTCCTGGCTGTGTAATGCCCAGTTCAGGGGCTATTACGTGGACAATACCATTGTTTTTATGACCTAATCCGTATAAAGGAATATTGTTTTTAAGACAGTTTTTAGTCAACTGCTCCAATTGGTTTCTAGAGAGCGTATCAGCTATTGGTAGATGTTGATTAATTGTCGGGGTATTGTGATCGGCCGTCGCTACAATTTTATCTGGTCTCGCAACTGGAATCCCTCTTTTTTCGAGCTCATCAAAAGCTTGAGGACTTGTAACTTCATGGATCAAATGCGTATCGATATACAATATCTGCGGGCCATTTTCTATTTCATCAACTACATGGGCATCCCAAACTTTATCAAAGAGTGTTTTTGTCATGATGCAATGGCTATTTTTGAAAATTTATTAACGTTTTTCATGATTTTATGTAAGTCGTTATCATGTATTTCTTTTTGTCTATCAGCGATTTGTAAGAAAAAGTTGTAAGCTTTATCTAATTGAACCTTTGTCAATTCGTAACCTATTTTTTTAGCTCTATAGGCTAAGGCAGCTCTACCACTTCTGGCGGTTAAAACAATAGCGCTTTCTGTAACTCCAACATCTTCTGGATTTATGATTTCATAGGTCTCCCTATTTTTAATCACACCGTCTTGATGGATTCCAGAGCTATGAGCAAAAGCATTTGCTCCTACAATGGCTTTGTTTGGTTGAACAGGCATTCCCATTTTTTCTCGAACCATCATGCTGGTGTCGTAAAGTAATTGGGTGTTGATATTGGTCTCTAATTGGAGTGTTGGATGCTGTTTTAAAATCATCACAACTTCTTCTAGGGCCGTATTTCCAGCTCTTTCTCCAATACCATTGATGGTGCATTCAATTTGTCGTGCACCATTGATTGCTCCTGCAATAGAGTTTGCAGTAGCCATGCCCAAATCATTGTGACAATGACAAGAGATAATTACCGTATCAATACCTTTTACATGTTCTTTTAGGTATTTTATTTTAGCACCATATTCCTCAGGTAAACAATAGCCTGTGGTATCAGGGATGTTTAATACTGTTGCTCCAGCTTTGATAACTTCTTCACATACTTTTGCAAGAAAAGCGTTGTCTGTTCTTCCGGCATCTTCAGCATAAAACTCTACGTCATGTACAAATTTTTTAGCGTAACGAACTGCAAGTACTGCCCTTGTTATCACTTCTTCTCTACTCGAATTAAATTTATATTTTATATGAGAATCGCTTGTTCCAATACCTGTGTGGATTCTTGGTTTTTGAGCAAATTTTAATGCCGCAGCAGCAACTTCAATATCCTTTTCTACAGCTCTGGTTAGACCACAAACAGTTGCGTTTTTTACAATTTTTGCAACTTCGGACACGGCATTGAAATCACCTGGGCTAGAAACCGGAAATCCTGCTTCAATAACATCGACTCCCATAAAATCCAATCGTTCAGCAATTACAAGTTTTTGTTTGGTGTCTAGTTTACAGCCAGGAACTTGTTCTCCATCTCTAAGGGTGGTATCAAAAATTTCAATCTTATTGTTTGTCATAAAAATGATTTCAGTTTTTTAATCTAACTCAAATGTATATATTGGCCATGCCTTTAAAGGGGTTCATCAGTACTCGATTACGATGTTTATTTTAGAAAAAATAATTATTATCACTTGATAATCAGATAATTAAAATGAGTTTTTTTACGCCATTCAACCACCAAAATGATTCTTTATTTGTTTTGATCAAGTCTTTGACCAAGTCAGAAAAAAGACAATTTAATTTGTATGTTGGACGTTTGGAGGGGAATATAGAAGCAAAGTTTTTTACCTTGTTTAAGTTGTTAGACAAAATGAAAAGCTATGATGAACAGCACATTTTAAAATCCAAAATAGTATCCAAACAGCAATTGGCAAATTTAAAGGCCCATTTGTATAGACAATTGCTCATTAGTTTACGATTGAATCCCGTGCATCAAAATGTTCGAATGCAAATAAGAGAACAGTTAGATTTTGCCACAGTATTGTATCAAAAAGGGCTTTATAAGCAAAGCTTAAAACTCTTGGAGAAGGCGAAGTCTATGGCTTTAGAAAATGAAGAAAAAAACATTGCCTACGAAATTGTTGAGCTGGAAAAAGTCATAGAAACTCAATTCATTACTCGAAGCATTAGCACCAGAGCAGATGAGCTTTCCATGCAAGCAAAAGAGCTTAGTCAGCAAAATGTAATTACAAGTAAACTTTCTAATTTGTCGGTGCAATTGTATAGTGTATTGCTAAAAACTGGCTATGTTCGGAATGACAAAGAGCTTCAAAAAATAAACACATATTTTAAAAACCAACTCCCAAAATACGATTATGAGACCTTGGGATTTCGTGAAAAATTATGGTTGTATAAAGCACATTTATGGAGAAGTTTTTTAGTGCAAGATTTCTTACAATCCTATAAATATGCTTCTAAGTGGGTGGATTTGTTTAAAGGAAATCCTAAAAACATAGGCTTGCATCCTGTTTTTTATCTAAAGGGGAAAAATTATTTACTGGAAACTCTATTCTTTGTGAAAAATTACCACAAGTTTAAAGAGGAGTTACAAAGTTTTGAACTGGAAATTAGTAAAAAAACCATTCCATCCAACAGCAATACAGACATGCTTGTTTTTCAATACTTGTATGCCAATAAATTGCATTTGCATTTTTTAGAAGGAAGTTTTAGAGAGGGGAGTTATTTAGTTGCCTTAATCGAAGAAAATATTGCACATTATAGAAATCATTTGGACAATCATCATATCGTTGTCTTGTACTATAAAATTGCCTGTTTGTATTTTGGAATGGGGGAAAACAAAATGTGTATTGGGTATTTGAATAAAATCATTGAAGACAAAAATGTTAGCTCAGGTGAAGATTTGCAATGTTTTGCAAGAATTTTAAATCTAATTGCTCATTATGAATGCGGAATGGATTATCATTTGGAAAGACATTTTAAGGACACCTATAAGTTTTTATTAAAAATGGAAAACCTGCAAGAGGTTCAGAAGGAATTTATAGTGTCTATAAAGGCTTTAGGCGATGTGTATCCACATCAGATTAAAAATGAATTTAAAAAGATTTACAAGCGATTGCAAAAATTTGAAAATCATCCCTACGAAAAGAGAGCTTTTTTATATTTAGATATTTTATCTTGGCTAGAAAGTAAAATACAAAACACCACTATCGGAGAGGTCATCAGAGAAAAAGCACAACAAATAAAAAAATAATTAGCTAATCTGTTGTCCGTTACTCACCGCTTGTTGAGGCTCTACAAAAGCCAATTTTCCATCAGGAGTATCTGTCATTAAGATCATCCCTTGACTTTCAATTCCTTTAAGGGTTCTTGGTGCCAAATTACACAAAACAGTTACTTGTTGACCAATAATTTCTTCGGGACTAAAACTTTCTGCAATTCCAGAAACGATGGTTCTTATATCGATGCCAACATCTACTCTAAGTTGTAGCAATTTTTTGGTTTTTGGAACCTTTGTAGCTTCTAAAATAGTTCCTACGCGCATGTCTAATTTGGTAAAATCGTCAAAACCAATAGTTTCTTTTTGTGGCAATACGGTTTTATGCTCGTTTTCATTGCTTTTTTTGGTGGCTTGAAGTTTTGCTAATTGCACTTCAATTTCTTCATCTTCAATTTTAGTAAAGAGCAATTCTGCTTTGTTTATTTGATGTGTTGCAGTTAAAAGTTCTTCTTTACTGCTTACATCGTTCCAAGTGATGCCTTTATCACCTTGATCCATATTTAATATGGTTTTCAATTTTGCAGAAGTAAAAGGTAAAAAAGGTTCAGATAAAACGGCTAGACCTGCTGCAATTTGTAAGGCCACATGCATAATAGTTTCGACACGTTTCTCATCTTCTTTAATTACTTTCCAAGGTTCTTCATCCGCTAAATATTTGTTTCCTAATCGAGCAAGATTCATTAGTTCTTGACTCGCTTCTCTAAAACGGTAACGCTCAATCGATCTTGAAATTAACTCAGGAAATTCTTTGAGTTGGTTCAACACATCGCTATCTAAAGCCGTCAAAGAATTTGCTCCAGGAACCTTTCCTTCATAATATTTATTTGTTAGAACCACCACTCGATTGATAAAGTTTCCAAAAATGGCCACCAACTCATTGTTGTTTCTGGCTTGAAAATCTTTCCAAGTAAAGTCTGTATCTTTTGTTTCTGGTGCTGTGGCTGTTAAGGCATATCGCAATACATCTTGTTGGTTTGGGAACTCAAGCAAGTATTCATGCAACCAAACCGCCCAGTTTTTGGAGGTAGATAATTTATTTCCCTCTAAATTTAAGAATTCATTGGCAGGTACATTTTCTGGTAAAATATAATCACCATGAGCTTTTAACATGGCTGGGAAAATAATACAGTGAAAAACGATATTGTCTTTTCCTATGAAATGAACCAATTTCGTGTCATCACTTTTCCAGTAAGGCTCCCAATCTTTGTTATTTTGTTCTGCCCATTCTTTGGTGGCAGAGATATAACCTATAGGTGCATCAAACCAAACATATAAGACCTTTCCATCAGCACCTTCAAGAGGTACTGGGATTCCCCAATCTAAATCACGTGTTACTGCTCTTGGTCTTAACCCATCATCAATCCAAGATTTTACTTGCCCTAAAACATTGGGTTTCCAATCATTTTTATGGCTTTCTAAAATCCAATTTTTTAAAAAGGCCTCATGTTTATCTAAAGGCAAGAACCAGTGTTTGGTTTCTTTTAAGGTAGGCACATTTCCGGTGATGGATGATTTTGGATTGATTAAATCTGTTGCATTGTGGCTGGTACCACAACTTTCACATTGATCTCCATAACTTTCTTCATTACCACATTTAGGACAAGTTCCAATTACAAAACGATCTGCTAAATACTGATTGGATTCTTCATCATATAATTGCTCGGTAACTTCCTCAATAAATTCTCCAGCTTTATAGAGTTTTAAGAAAAAATCAGAAGCAGTTTTATGATGTATTTCTGCGGAGGTTCTCGAATAATTATCAAATGAGATTCCAAAATCAACAAAGGAATTTTTAATAATTTCATTGTATTTATCAACAACTTGTTGCGGGGTGATTCCTTCTTTTTTTGCTTTAATAGTGATAGGCACTCCATGTTCATCAGATCCACAAACAAAAACTACATCTTCTCCTTTAAGCCTTAAGTAACGCGCATAAATATCTGCTGGAACATAGACCCCTGCTAAGTGACCAATATGAACAGGTCCGTTGGTATAAGGCAATGCTGCGGTTATCGTATATCTTTTAGGAGTCTTCATTTTTAAGTTGATTTTGAATTAAAATTAGTTTGGACTAATTTTTAACTGCAAAAGTACAAAAAAGCAAGCATAAGTTATTTTACAATGCCAATGAAAATTGATACTTTTACAAAAAACGATTCTATGAATTTCAAAAAGCATTCCACCTTAATTGGGCTCTTTTTCTTTAGCGCATTCAGCTATGCTTTAACGCAAGAAATTTCAGTGACAAAAAGAGTTAAAAGCGAGCAACGTGTTCGGCCTAATTATCTTAAAAAAGGAGATACCATAGCTATTGTTGCTCCTGCAGGAATCTTAATGAATCGGGAAGGGACCATAGAAAAAGCGAAACAATTGGCTGAAAGTTGGGGGCTTTATGTGCTTTTAGGGGAACATATGTTTGCCAAAGGGTCTCATTTTGCCGGATCTGATGCGCATCGAGCAGAAGATTTTCAAAAGGCCTTAGATAATAAAACTGTCAAAGCAATTTGGAGTGCTCGAGGAGGCTATGGTTCTGTTCGGATTTTGGATTTATTAGATTTTAGCAATTTTAAGAAACACCCTAAATGGATTATCGGATATTCTGATATTACCGCTATTCATAGTCATATACACAATTTAGGTTTTGAAACCTTACATGCGATGATGGCTACAAGTTTAGAGGACGATGCCTTAGAAACCAAACAAACGATTGCAAGTTTTAAAGCAGCCTTGTTCGGAGAATCATTGACCTACCAAATTGCTCCAAATGCTATGAATAGAAATGGAAGTGCAAAAGGCCAAATTGTAGGAGGTAATTTAACCATGCTTTTAACCATGTTGGGATCGAAAAGCCAAATAAATATGGATGGAAAAATTTTATTCATCGAAGAAATTGGTGAATACAAATATCATATAGACAGAATGCTACAAAGTCTAAAACGTGCAGGGTATTTTGAAAATTGCAAAGGTCTTATTGTAGGCAATATGACAAAAATTAAGAAAAACACGACACCTTGGGGCGCTTCTATAGAGGATCTTATCTTAGGGGTGGTAGCAGCATATGATTTTCCTATATTGTTTGATTTTCCTGCTGGACATGAGGCGAATAATCAAGCTATTATATTAGGGAGAACCATAGAAATGGAAGTTTCTGAACAACATGCAACAGTTATTTTTGAACAAAACTAATGGCAAAACATTTCGATCTTGGTAAAAAAGGAGAAGAATTGGCAATCGCTTTTTTGCTTGAAAAAGGCTATGTGATACTCGAAAAAAATTATCGATTTTTAAAAGCTGAGGTTGATATTATTGCTCAAAAAGAGAATGATCTTGTGGTAGTAGAAGTTAAAACTCGTTCTTCAGAGGTCTTTGGAAACCCACAAGATTTTGTCAACAAAAAAAAGATACAGCTCTTAGTTTCGGCCATAGATCATTATGTAATAGAAAAGGATTTGGATGTGAATGTGCGTTTTGATATCATTGCTATACTTAACCAAAAAAGCACCTTTACTATAGATCATATAGAAGATGCTTTTTTGTATTTCTAGCAAATAGAATCCTTATTCAAGATAACCGATAATTTTTTGCAATTCTTCTAAGGTTTCTGGTTTTGCAATTATTTTTTTCTCACTATTTAATACAATATACGTCGGGGTAGAATAAATTTGATAAGTTCTAGCGGTTTCGTTCTCCCATTTTTGCAAGCCTAAAATATGATGCCAGCCACCTAAGGTTTTTATATAAGATGTCCAATTATTAGCAGTCTCTTCCATTCCAAAAGCAATAATTTTAGTCTTTTTCTTGTCTTTCATAAAGCTGTGCAACAACGGAATTTCTCGGGTACAATGCGAGCAACCTGTACTCCAAAAAATTAATACATAATTAGCGGCCTCATTTAGTGTTAATAATTTATAGTTTTTACCGTTTTCGGTCCAGCTAATATCTGGCGCAATTCTACCTACCTCGACGGCAGTGTTTTCTTTTACCAATTTTTTAAATTCTTGATCCTGTATATTTTTAGGAAGTGGGTTGTAATAGGTTTCCATTAAATAATCTACAAGAGCGACCCTTTTATAATTCATAAATTGGGTAATCAAAAATTCAATGATGTCCTTTTTAAAAATCGGGTCCTTGGTTTTTGCTAAGACCTCTTTTATTGCTTTTTTATGCAGGTTTTCTTGGGTTTTTTCATCCTCTGAATAATTCATATAAAACACATAATCTGTAATTCTATCCACTAAAAAAGTAGAGTTATATAGGGTTTTATTGCCAAAATCAATATGATCAAAAAAATGGCTGGTCATAAAATTTAAATAGACCTTAGAATCTTTTTCAATGTTTGGACTGTTATAGCGTTTGTTTGCTTTAATAAAACTCTCCACCATTTTTCCTTTGGACTTATTTAAGTAGGAGGCTTGCAGACTCGTTACATTCTTCAACTGACTACTATATAATTTTTCTGTCTGAATTGATGGATTTTTAAAGTAGGCTACTTGCAAAGAATCCAAGGCATATTGCGCCATTGCAACCACATGAATATAATCTTGATATAAGATATTTTCTGATGATTGTTCAAAGACAATAGTTTCTTCTGCACTATTTGGATTAAAGCTAAATCGGACATCTTCTTTGTTAAATAAAAAATCCGCAAAACCATTACCTTCTGTTTTATAAGAAACTCGATACATGCCAAGTTTAGCATCTGCAGGTAGTTCAAAACTGAAACGTCCATTTTCAATCTTACCACTCTTCACAAAAAGTTGTTTTGCCCCTTCTATTTTATAAAGAATTACCCAACTATAATTGTCTGCGGGTTTCAGGGTTCCTTCAATTTTGTATTGTGCTTGGAGACTAAAGCTAATAAGGGTGAAAAGAATGAATAGTTTTTTCATTTTTATATTTTTATATTTTCTTAATGAGGTCAAGAAGTGTACCAAAATTACCAATTCTAAGTTAATTTAGTTACATTGCTTTTAAATTATTTCATATGTATTTTTCTGATAAAATTGTCTGGATTACTGGAGCCTCTTCCGGAATTGGAAAGGCTTTAGCGATACAATTATCAAAAGAGGATGGTACCTTGGTACTATCGGGTCGAAATCTGGCCGCACTTGAAGAGGTTCAGCAGCTTTGTAAACACCCAGATAAGATTGAATTAGTTACTTTAGATCTAGCAGATTACACCAATTTGTCAAATGCTGTATCGGCAGTTTTAGAAAAGCTGGGAACTGTTGATATTTTAATCAATAATGGAGGGATCAGTCAAAGAGCGTTGGCAAAAGACACCCATATTAGTGTGGATGAAAGAATAATGAATATTAATTATTTGGGAACGATTGCCTTGACCAAGGCCTTATTACCTCATTTTATTGAAAAGCAAAAAGGGCATTTTGTAGTAACAACCAGTGTGGTAGGTCTTATTGGAACCCCATACAGGTCAAGCTATGCGGCCTCTAAGCATGCTTTGCACGGATTTTTTGATAGTTTGAGGGCTGAATGCTACAATGACAATATTTTTGTAAGCTTAATCTGCCCAGGCTTTGTAAAAACGGCGATTTCTCTAAATGCTTTGACGGGTGATGGAAGTCCCCAACAAACGATGGATGTGGCCACTGAAAATGGTCTAGACCCAAGCTATTTTGCTAAGCAAATGATAAAGGCCATCGCTCAAAAAAAGGAAGAGGCTTATATTGCAGGAACGAAAGAAAAATTCGGCATCTATGTGAAACGGTGGTTTCCAAAACTATTTTCCCTGCTCGTTAGAAAAATAAAGGTTACTTAAAAAAATCGAGGGCTTCAAAATAGCTTACAATGGCTTCTTTCATTAATACAGATTGTTCCCCAGGTTTTAGATTTGGCAATTGAACAAGGCTTTTATAGTGTGGCCAGCCATCTTCATCAAAAAAATCAAATTCATAATACCCATAAGGTTCTAGTAGTTTGCAAATAGCAATATGCATTAAATTTAATTTTTCATCTTTTTTAAATTTTCGTTGCCCCTGCCCAAGTTCTTGGACACCTACTAAATAAATTACTGCATCTATATTTAAGGGATCACCATCAGCAAATTGTGCCGATAGTTCTTTAATTATATATTCCCATTGCTCTTTTAAAGTACTATTCTTTGTCATAAAAATTTTATCTGGCTTCAAAGATACGCAGTATTGTGAATATTTTTCTTTATTAATAATAGACATTTGAATTTTCGTTGGATTTGTAGTAAGTTAGCTACATAGACTCTCACTAAATTATTCTATTGGAATCTTCTAGTTTAGAGTAACATTAAAGGAATGTTTAAATATGAATGTATTTGATATTGTCATTGCTATTGTCTTAATTTTTGGGTTTGTAAGAGGTTTGGTAAAGGGTTTTTTTGTAGAAATAGCCTCTTTAATAGCACTGATTGGTGGGGTGTATGGAGCCATCCATTTTTCTGATTTTGTAGCATCTTATTTAAAAGAAAGTGTTTCTTGGACGGAAAAACAAATTTCTTTAGCGGCGTTTGCACTTACATTTATTGCGATTGTAGTTGTTGTAAGTTTAGCGGGTAAATTACTCACCAAATTGGCAGATATAGCGGCTTTAGGCATTGTCAATAAGATTTCAGGAGGTATTTTCGGTCTTTTAAAGCACGCGTTAATTTTGAGCGTATTTTTTATATTCTTTGAAAGAATCAATGCATCTATTGGCTTCGTAAAAGCAGAAACTTTGGAAGAATCCTTGCTATATAAACCTTTAAAAGGAGTTATTCCAGCGGTTTTTCCTAGTATAGATGCGGATTCTCAAACTTTAAAAACAGAAGACTTTAATAAACTTTTGGATGAGATATAAAAAAGGAGGCATTGCCTCCTTTTTTATTTGCTTTATAGTAAATGAACTTTTCCTGTGCTTAGTTGGTAGACTCCACCCACAATTTTTATTTCTTCATTTTTCTCCATTTCCAATAAAATAGGGCTTTTTTCTCGAATTCTTTTCATTGTTAACAACACATTGTTTTCAATTGTTTTGTTTACAAACTCTTCGTTTGTAGAGTCTTTCTTTCCATTTATTTGAGTTTCAGAAATTTTAACTGCAGGTTGAATATTTGAGAGCATCGAAGTAATATTTCCTAACTCTACATGATCACAGGCTGCTTTAATAGCACCACAACTTTCATGACCCATTACAAATATTAATTTACTACCTGCCACTTTACATGAATACTCCATGCTTCCTAAGATATCAGTATTCTCAAAGTTACCGGCAACCCTAGCAACAAAAATATCACCTATCGTTTGGTCAAAAATCAATTCAACTGGGACTCTAGAATCAATACATGAAAGCACTATTGCCTTTGGATGTTGACTCTCAGTAGTTTGAGTTATTAGTGCTTTATGGTTGATGGAATGTACTTCATCTCTTATAAATCTTGCATTCCCTTCAATAAAATCTTGCAAAACTCTCAGAGGAGTTAAGTTATCTTGTTGCTCTTTTGTAATGGCTTTATCTCTGTGCTCCATTTTTTATTTGTTTGTTTGTTTTTTAATCCAATTCGTACAGTCGTTAAATGATTTAAATATTCGATCCTCTGAAATTAAATCAGGTACGATATCAATTCGCTCCAGCATATATTTAGGTTGCTTTGAAATATTCACCAACAACACAGTTTTACCATTTTTGATTAAGTCCATGGCTGCATCTTCTAATGCATATAAACCGGATTGATCCATATATGGGACTCTTCCCATACGAATGATAACGAATTCGGCAGAATCAGGAATCTGTTTGGTTAAACTTTGAAAATTACTAGTCGATCCAAAAAACAAAGGACCTTTAATGTGTTTGATATATACTTTTTCTTTTAAATCCTCTGGAAAATCTGCTTCATCTGACCAACTTTTTTCCTTTTTAAGTGATTTAACATCGGATTCTTTTTCTGTAAC
>CBFHUV010000041.1:0-16352 GCA_965659055.1 Polaribacter sp. | reverse complement strand
TTTTTCGAATTCAAATTTAAAATCTCAAAGTTTTATTACTTTGAGATTTTTTTTTAACAATCCGCAAGTCTTACCGTTACCGCCAAGCCTCCTTCTGAGGTTTCTTTGTAGTTTCGGTTCATGTCTTTTGCAGTTTCCCACATGGTGTCAATCACTGAATCTAAAGGAACTTTGGTGTCCTTTGGATCACACTCTAAGGCCAATTCGGCAGCGTTAATTGCCTTAATAGCACCCATGGCATTTCTTTCTATACAGGGTATTTGTACCAAACCTCCGATAGGGTCACAGGTAAGTCCTAAATGATGTTCCATAGCGATTTCTGCCGCTACCAAACATTGACCAGGTGTACCTCCTAAAACTTCAGTCAGTGCAGCCGCAGCCATTGCCGAAGAAACTCCAATTTCTGCTTGACAACCACCCATTGCTGCAGATATGGTTGCATTTTTTTTGAAAATACTTCCTATTTCTCCAGCGGTCAATAAAAACTTTTTAATCTCTTTGAAACCGGCTTCGTGATTTTCGATGACCAAATAATACATTAAAACTGCAGGAATAACACCTGCACTTCCGTTGGTAGGTGCAGTTACAACTCTTCCTAAGGAAGCATTTACTTCATTTACTGACAAAGCCAAACAGCTGACCCATTTTAAAATTTCACGAAACTTTACTTCTGTGCTTCGAATTGCAGGGATCCAATCATGTTGATCGATATACTGTGCATCTTTAATAAGTTTTTGATGCATGGCAATGGCTCTGCGTCTTACCTGAAGTCCTCCGGGTAAGATACCATCAGTATGGCAACCAATATACATGCATTCTAACATGGTTTCCCATATTCTTCTCAGTTCAAAATCAATCTCATCTTCTGATTTCAATTCCATTTCGTTTAGTAAAACGATGTCAGAAATAAGCTTTTGTTCTTTTTCACAATAGGCCTCCAACTGAGCCGCTCTATTTATTGGGAAAGGAAAATTTTGTTTTGATATTTCTATTTCTTCAGATAAGGTGTCCTCTTCTTGAACGATAAATCCTCCTCCAATAGAATAGTAAGTTTCTTTCGAAATAATTTCATCATTTTTAAAGGCCGTAAAGGTAATTCCATTTGAATGATAGGGCAAGAACTCTCTGTTAAAGCGAAGACTTTTTTCTGTATACGGAACCTTTTTTAAACTGTTTAGTTTTAAAAAACCTGTCTCTTTTATTTCGCTGATGATTGCATCAATAGCAATGATGGGCACATATTCTGGGTCTGTTCCAGTAAGTCCAAGCATCACAGCTAAATCAGTGGCGTGTCCTTTTCCTGTTAAGGATAAAGATCCATAAAGATCAACCTGAATATCAGTAACAACATCAGTAATAATTTCAAAATTAATTTTCCGGATCCATTGTTGTGCAGCACGCCAAGGGCCCAGTGTGTGGGAGCTTGAAGGCCCTACACCAATCTTAAGCATATCAAAAACACTGATAAATTGAGACATATTGAAATTTTTGGCTAATGTATAAAATTCCCCTGTTTTGAACTCTTTTATTTGCGCATTTTACAGCGACATTTTTTGATGAATTTCTAAAAAAGGTGTCAAACTGTCATTATTTTTAAATAAAAACTAGAGAATACTGACAATTTATTGAGATTCAGTCGATGGCATACAAATTGACTAATACAAAGTGTAAAATTGAAATACAAATTAAATATATAAATAACTATTATGAGCAAAATTATAGGAATTGACTTAGGAACAACCAACTCTTGTGTCTCTGTAATGGAAGGAAACGAGCCAGTTGTAATTCCTAACGCAGAAGGAAAAAGAACAACCCCATCTATTGTTGGGTTTGTAGAAGGAGGAGAACGTAAAGTGGGAGATCCAGCAAAAAGACAAGCTGTAACCAACCCAGAAAAGACGGTTTACTCTATTAAACGTTTTATGGGAAACAAATTCTCTGAATCTTCAAAAGAAGCAGCAAGAGTACCTTATAAAGTTGTTAAAGGAGATAATGATACTCCAAGAGTAGATATTGATGGTCGTTTGTATACACCTCAAGAAATTTCTGCAATGATCTTGCAAAAAATGAAAAAGACTGCTGAAGATTATTTAGGACAGTCTGTTTCGGAAGCGGTAATTACAGTGCCAGCTTATTTTAATGATGCACAAAGACAAGCGACTAAAGAAGCTGGAGAGATTGCAGGATTGAAAGTTCGTAGAATTATCAACGAACCAACTGCTGCTGCCTTAGCCTATGGAATGGATAAAAAAGGTGTGGATCAAAAAATCGTAGTATTTGATTTTGGTGGAGGGACACATGACGTTTCTGTTTTAGAATTGGGTGATGGTGTTTTTGAAGTATTATCTACAGATGGAGATACTCACTTAGGAGGAGATGATGTTGATGAAAAAATTATCAATTGGTTAGCTGATGAGTTTAAAGCTGATGAAGATATGGACTTGCGTAAAGACCCAATGGCTTTGCAACGTTTAAAAGAAGCTGCAGAAAAAGCGAAGATAGAATTGTCTAGTTCACCTTCTACAGAAATTAACTTGCCATATGTAACGGCTACTGCATCGGGGCCAAAACACTTGGTAAGAACTTTAACCAAAGCGAAATTTGAACAATTAATCGATGATTTGGTAAAAAGAACAATCGCTCCTTGTGAGTCTGCTTTAAAATCTGCAGGTTTAACCATTAAAGATATCGATGAGGTAATTTTAGTAGGAGGATCAACTCGTATTCCAGCAGTTCAGGAAGCAGTAGAAAAATTCTTTGGAAAAACCCCAAGTAAAGGTGTAAACCCAGATGAGGTTGTTGCTTTAGGAGCAGCAATTCAAGGTGGAGTTTTATCTGGAGATGTAAAAGATGTCTTGTTATTAGACGTAACACCATTGTCTTTAGGGATTGAAACTATGGGGAATGTCTTTACTAAATTGATCGAAGCAAATACGACGATTCCAACTAAAAAATCACAGGTGTTCTCTACAGCAGTAGACAACCAACCTTCTGTTGAGATCCATGTATTGCAAGGTGAAAGAGCGATGGCAGCAGATAATAACACAATTGGTCGTTTCCATTTAGATGGAATTCCACCAGCAGGAAGAGGGACTCCTCAGATTGAGGTTACTTTTGATATCGATGCCAACGGAATCATAAAAGTTTCAGCTTTGGATAAAGGAACAAACAAATCACATGAGATCCGTATCGAGGCTTCTTCTGGATTGTCTGAAGAGGATATTCAAAAAATGAAACAAGAAGCAGAAGCAAATGCAGATGCAGATAAAGCGGCGAAAGAAACTGCTGAGAAAATCAATGGAGCCGACGGTATGATTTTCCAAACAGAAAAGCAATTGAAGGAGTTTGGAGAGAAATTATCTGATGATAAAAAAGCGCCAATCGAAGCTGCTTTGGAAGAATTGAAAAAAGCTTACGAAGCTAAAGATATCGCCATGATTGATGCTGCAATGGAAAAAATCAATGAAGCTTGGAAAGCTGCTTCTGAAGAAATGTACAAAGCAGAGCAAGAAGCTCAAGGAGGAGCGCAACAAGGTCAACCAGAAGCAAAGTCTGAAGGTGACAATGTTGAAGACGTAGACTTCGAAGAAGTCAAGTAGCCTGTCCTGAGCGAAGTCGAAGGATAGACTTCGAAGAAGTGAAATAATTTGTTCTGAACTTGTTTCAGAAGGGTATTATAAGAAAATCGCAATCATTAAGTTGATTGCGTTTTTTTATGTTGTTTACTCAAGAAAATATTCTTTTCTATGGAGCTCCTTTAATGCAATCTAAGATTGCTTCATTATCTTCGCAATACGATTTAACCCTTTACGTTTGAAAACCTTTAATCAATACAACTTTTTTAAACATAGCTATTGTGATTTTGTAGTTCAAGATGATAGTCAGCTGAAGCTTGAAGAAACCCATTTTAAGAGCAAGGCAGGGAGTCAATATTACTATACAGAAGAAGGTGTTTATCGCTATTCAAATCATTGGGGGCGAGTTGCAAATTGCCGTTGGAAATTATCATCAACAACAAAATTGAAAAGTCAAAATTACTATGTGGGTTATGCTAAGTGGACTGATTTTTATGACTTAAACGAAACTGAAAAACAATTTTATATAGCGGTTGATTTTCAAAACAAGACGGTTGATTTTATCCATAAAAAGGACAGTTATCCAGTGCATTTGTTTTTTAGAGAAGAGGCTCAGAAAAGGGTAATTCAAATTAGACGCTTGCTTGCCGAAGATAAATGGGCTGCTTACCTCGATGGATCAATTGAAAAACTGAGAGAAAACATCATAACCGCATACATCAATTCCAACAAGAGTATTCAGGAAATTAAAAGAGATTTCCTTCCTTAAATGGCTTCATTTTTCGTAAATTTACCCTACTGAAATTAACCGAAGTGAATCCTAAAAAACTATGAATATTCCACAAAATAGTTTGCCTAGAGTTGTCATTGTTGGTGGTGGATTTGCAGGTTTAGCACTTGCAAAAGGACTCGAAAACAAAGAAGTACAGGTTGTTTTATTAGACAAGCACAATTACCACACTTTTCAACCCTTATTATATCAAGTTGCCACTGGTGGCTTAGAACCAGATTCCATTTCCTTTCCAATTCGAAAACTCTTTAACAATTTAAAATACTATCATTTTAGATTGGCAGAAGTCCTCTCAGTGAATGCAGAAAAGAATGAAATTGAAACGAGTATTGGCTCTTTAGATTATGATTACTTAGTGTTAGCAACAGGCTCTAAAACCAATTTTTTCGGAAACACAAGTATTGAAAAATATGCTATGGAAATGAAAAGTATTCCACAGTCATTAAACATACGTAGCTTGGTTTTGGAAAACTTTGAAGATGCCTTATTAACTACGAATTTCGAAGAACGAAAAGAGCTAATGAATTTTGTAGTTGTCGGCGGCGGTCCAACAGGAGTGGAGCTAGCTGGAGCACTGGCAGAAATGAAAAAGGGAATTTTGCCTAAGGATTATCCAGATTTGGATATTAGAGAGATGCAAATTAACTTAATTCAAGGGTCAGATCGTTTAATTGATGCCATGAGTGTGCAAGCTTCCAAAAAGGCTGAAGATTTCTTAGTTGATTTGGGGGTAAATGTTTGGAAAAATTTGCACGTTACCAATTATGATGGGCACCTAGTTACAACCAATACAAATGAGACCTTTAAATCAGCTACGGTTATATGGGCAGCAGGTGTTCAGGGAGAAACGATCAAAGGCTTGCAAGATGATTGTGTGGTAGAAAGAGCCAATCGAATTAAAGTAGATTCGCATAATAGAATTTTAGGCTATAAAAATATTTTTGCCATAGGTGATGTAGCTTCTATGAATTCTGAAGCAAATCCAAGAGGTCATGCAATGATGGCACAACCTGCCTTACAACAAGGATCTTTATTAGCAAAAAACATTGTAGCAGAATTAAAAGGGAAGGCCTTAAAGGACTTCGAATACCATGATAAGGGATCTATGGCAACTATTGGGAGAAATAAGGCAGTAGTCGATTTACCAAAATGGAAATTTCAAGGAGTTTTTGCTTGGTTTGTGTGGATGTTTGTACACTTATTTTCTTTAATTGGTTTTAGAAATAGAGCCGTTGTATTTATGAACTGGGTGTACAATTATATACGATTTGACCGAGAGTCAAGATTAATTATTAGACCTTATAAAAACAAAACAGAACAGTCGTTTAAATAGCAATGAGTACCATTACGCATATTAGATGTCCAAATTGTGGTGTTTTTAACACCGATAAAAACTATTGTGAGTCTTGTAATTTTTTGATTTCTCATCAAGAAAATGAAGCGACCAGAGCCAGTGAAGTTAGAGAGAAAGAAATGTTAGAAGCCATTGAAAAAATCGAACAGGTAAATTTTGTCGACCGTCTTTGCAGCCATCCTTTTTTCTTGATTCGTTTTTTAGGTTGGATCTTAAATTCAATCTGGATGGTACTTAATATTATAGGAGGACTTGTGGCTTGGTTTGTCGCTATGGTAGCTGCCGGATGAAAAAGAAACTATCTCTTTATATAATAATAAGCTTCTTTATAGGAAGCTGCATTTATATTTGTGAAAAACAGGGATGGTGGTTGCCGAACTGGGTGCGTTTTTATGTGAATGATTTTTTGATTGTTCCTATCGTTCTTTTTATAGGACTAAAGACGGTTCAAATTGCCAGAAATGATACTCAAGTTCGATTGAGTCTGATGCTTATTCTATGGATTTGCTTTTTGTATAGCTTTTTGTTTGAGTTTATTTTTCCTATGTCTTTGAAGAGATATACAGCAGATAAAATAGATGTGCTTTTATACTTTTTAAGTGGTCTCTTGTTTTATCAGCTTCAAAAGGGAATGGAAGCAAAGCATAAAACAAACCCAATAAAAAAACCTACTAAACTTCTTTAGCAGGTTTTTCCTTTTATTAGAAAATTGCATTCAATGATAGTACAAAATTCCTGCCTGGTGCAGAAATTCCAGAACTGTAAGATCGGTAGCGTTGATCGGTTATGTTTTCAATTCCAAGATTAGCTATAAAGGTTTTGTTTAGCGTGACAGTACTTTTTAGGTTAAAACTGTACCAAGCAGGAGCGTAGTTGTTTCCGTTTCCATCTTTGGCATAAATCTCGTCTTTCCCCTGTTCCTCTTTGGCTAAGTCTTCAAAATCACGTCTTCCTTGATAATTTGCATACAATTGAACTTCAAATCGATCCTTATGATAACTCAATCGGCTAACTCCAAAAAATGGTGCAGCATGTCTAGAAGCACTCGAAGTGCCATTGTCTAGTTCTTCAGTTCCTACCTGATAGTTAAAGTCAGAACTAAAATTAAATTGAGAATTGAAGGTAATTTCGATGCCTGTTTGTATCCCATATACATTAGCCTCTGCGGCATTTTGAATGGCCTGTACTTTACTAGGTACACCGTCATAAAGTATAGTTGATTGCCCGTTTAACTGAAAATCACGTCGGACTAAGGCATTTTTTAAAAGGGTATAGTAGGCAGATGCATCTACTTTAATGGATTGATTGAAGATTTTAGCAACACCAAAATCAGCACTATAGGCATATTCTGCTTTTAAATCAGGATTTGGAACCGTAACAGCACCGGGTTCAGAATCAAATATTTTTCCAATATCATCTACGTTAGGTGAGCGATAGGCCGTTGCAAAATTACTGCGCAATACCCAAGTTTTATCGGGTCTGTACACACCACCGATACTGCCTGTAATGGCTCCATTTTGTAAATTTTCCTCTTGAAAAGGCAGCGGAAAAAAAGGAGCATTATTTTTGAAATCGGCATCCAATGAAAAGTAATTATAACGCAGTCCTATTTGACTGGTAAATTTATCTGAAAAAGTATGCTCATTATTGGCGTAAATCCCAATAGATTTCCAGGTAGCTTCTGGGTATCTCGATGGCCCTAAAACTGTTGCTCCGTTAGAAATATCAGTCACTGAACCTGTAGAAATGACATCATTGGAAACATACTCTACTCCGTAAAATAAGGTGTTCTTTTCAGTAATTTCTTTAAGGAAATCTAGGTTTAATGAAAAAGCATTTACTTTTTCTGCTGCGTTTGTTCGATCATTCTTATTTAGAGTTCGATCAATTCTACTCTCTTCAAACCATTGTTGAGCCAAGCGCAATTGAACTTCTTTAAAGGCCCAAGTTTCATTGGTATGGGTAATATTTAAATTACTCATCATCCATTTTTGAGGACCATAATCCCATTCAGCATAACGGGCAGTTCCGTTTCGAACTCGGTTGTGTCTATCATACCTGCCATAAGTGGACGTTTTGGAATAGTGAAACCCGTATTGAAAGTCCCATTTTTCAGATGGTTTAAACCGAACTTTTTGCATAAAATTAACTTGTGCATAGGCCGTTGGAATCTGAAGTAATGGGTCACTTTGCGTGATGACAACATCGGTGTTGTTTTGACGTACTACATAATAAGGCTTCACATAATCATCAGGGCCATGACTTCCTTGTCTAAGATTGTCAAAATCCCAGGTGGTAAAACTACTTACAAGAGCCCATTTTTGCCAACCCAAATTAACATCTACATGCGCTGTTTTTTCATTGTTTGCCGAAGCAAAACGAACATTTGATTTCCCTGAAACAGCAAGTTCATTGTCCTTAGAAAGTTGAGGGCTAAGCGTAGTAAAACTCATAACTCCACCAATGGCATCACTACCATAAATTACAGATCCTGGCCCAAAAAATACCTCGGTTTTTTCGGTGGCAAAGGGATCTAAATTAATAACATTTTGCAAATTACCACCTCTAAAAATAGCGGTATTCATTCGGACCCCATCAACTGTGTATAACAATCGATTGGTGGCGAAACCTCTAATCATTGGACTACCTCCACCTTGTTGACTTTTCTGGATAAATACTTTTCCAGAGATGGCCAATAAGTCTGCTGCGGTTTGTGGGTTTTGAAGCGCGATGTCTTTGCTTAGAATGCTGCTAATTTTAGAAGGGATTTCGTTTGTACTTTGTTTCCAGCGTGTTCCCGAAATAACGACCTCATCTAAGAATAATTCTGAAGGCTCTAGGGCAACTATAAAATTAAGATTTTGTAGCTGTTTATAGCTTTTAATCTGTGTTTTATAGCCCATAATTCGAATCTCTATTCGGTTCGAGTTTTTAAATTTTGAGATGTCTACCTGTCCCTTAATATCTGTGGTTACATAGATGTTTGGGCTTTTACTAAGTAGGGTAGCATAGACTAAAACATCTTGCGTTGTTTTATCTTTAACTGTTAGTACTTGTGCATTGATAAAATGTGAGAACAAGATACAAATGCTCAAGCATATAATTTTTTTCATTTTGATATGGAATAAAATTAAAACAAATACTTGATTTCTTTTTTCTAAAAAGAAAATAAAAATTGGAGGTGACTAGCTTCGTTTTGGAGGTGGGGTAATTGGTGTTTTAAAAAAATGATAGTTGCTGTTTTTGTAAAAATAAGCACGATGGAGTTTGATCTCTGTCCATTTAAATTCAAAGCTAGAACTCGGTTCTAGAAAGAAAAATCCATAATAGGATAATAGATTGGTGCGCGTTTTTTTGTTGTCAGGATTTAAATCTAACAAATCATCAATATGCTTTTTTAATTGCTTGTTAATTTCGGTTTCTTCATTGTCAGGCCAGCACCAATAGGTCGTATGTGTGTTTGTACTGATGCTTTTTACAATATCATATTTATGATTTTTGTACTCAAACTCTTTGGAATGTTCCCATTTTAAGTCCTTTTCTTCTTCTTTGCTAAAACGAAGTACAACCAATTCACTGTCTTGCAGTCCTTCGATTATTTTCTGTTTGGCTTTTTTCTTGGCAGCAACTTTTTGATACTGCAAAATAACCGGTGTAATAAAACCAGGTGTACAGAGCGCTATAAAAAGAAAAATCGCTGTAAATTTTAGTTTCACAAAAGGGCTGTTTTTTGCTTTGAAAGAATAAAGATATCCTTTTTTTTATGACTAATTCAATTTCAGGTACAATTCATCTTGCTTTTTTAACGATTCGGTAAAAGCTTTTAGTGACCGTCTCTCCTTGTGTACATCTTTGCACCATAATTAAATTAAAAACATACAAATGAAGCGTATTGTACTTATCGGAATTATTTTATTTCAAATTAGTCTTAGTGCCCAAACCACAGTGTCTGGAGTTGTAAAAGACGAACAAGGTGAGCCAGTTTTTGGGGCCAATGTCTATTTAAAAGGAACCTATGATGGCACTGCCACAGATGAAAAAGGGTTTTTTAGTTTTTCCAGTTCAGAAAAAGGGATTCATACCTTGGTTGTTTCTTTTTTGTCATTTGAAGAATACGCTAAAAAGGGAGCTATTACAAGTTTTAAGAACTTAGAAATTCGTTTGCGAGAAGATGTAAATACTTTGGATGCAGTGACCATTAATGCCGGAACTTTCAAGGCAGGAGATCAGGCAAAGGTAACCGCCTTAAAGCCATTAGATGTTGTTACCACTGCTGGGTCTATGGGTGATTTTGTTGCAGCCTTGCAAACCTTGCCTGGAACCTCAAATGTTTCGGAAGATGGTCGATTGTTTGTTAGAGGAGGAGAAGCAAATGAGACCCAAATGTTTATTGATGGAATGCGCGTATTTACGCCGTATACACCTTCGGCAAATAACATCCCAAGTAGAGGTCGATTTTCACCCTTTTTATTTAAAGGAATTAGTTTTTCTACTGGAGGTTATTCTGCAGAATATGGACAGGCATTGTCTAGTGTTTTATTGCTCAACTCTATTGATGAACCTGAACAAGAGCAAGCAAATTTATCCTTTATGACAGTGGGTCTTGGCTTAGGACATACACAAAAATGGAGTAAGAGTTCGTTTAGTGTAAACACTTCATATATCAATTTAGCACCCTATCAAGCAGCGTTCCCCGACACTAATGAATGGACAAAACCGGTGCAGTCTTTAAATGGTGAAATGATCTACAGACAGCGTTTTGAAGACGATGCCTTGCTAAAAATTTATGGTGCTTATAGTTATACGAATTTTGATTTGTTGCAGGAGGATATTAATGTATCTAATGGTTTTCGATTTGGAATGGAGAATAGAAATTTGTACATCAATGCTTCGTACAAAAATTCTTTGAGCAATAATTGGTCTGTCTTAACTGGGGTAAGCTTTAATAATGATCAATCAGATTTAAAGATCCAACAAGATGAAGTTAGCGATACAGAGAACTCTATGCATGCAAAGATTAAACTGAGAAAGCATTTTAGCAATCGCTTTAAGTTAAACGTCGGAGGAGAGTATTTTCTAACAGATTTTAGAGAGAAATTTACCGATACTCAGCCAGTTACTTTTAAAAGTGGTTTTAAGAATCACAGTGCTGCTGTTTTTACAGAAGCTGAGGTCTTTTTTTCAAAAAGGTTGGCAACTAACATCGGCGTAAGAGCAGATTATTCTGAACTTTCCAATGAGTTTTTAGTGTCGCCAAGAATTTCATTTGCCTATAAATCTGGAGAGAACTCACAATTTTCCTTGGCCTATGGACGATTTTTTCAGCAGCCTCAAAAAGAGTATTTGAAATACAACAGTCAATTGACATCTGAAAACACCACGCATTGGATTGCAAATTTTCAATATGTAAAAAACAATCAAATTTTACGTGTTGAGGCCTATTATAAGAACTATAATGATTTAATTAAATATGATACGGCTTTGCCTGTTTTCAATTCTAATTTTTCAAATACTGGAAATGGTTATGCCAAAGGAGTCGATGTGTTTTGGAGAGATAACAAAACCTTTAAGAATTTAGATTATTGGGTTTCTTACTCTTTTTTAGATACCGAGAGAGCCTATAAAAACTACCCAACTGCTGCAAGACCAAGTTTTGCCTCTGCTCATAATTTGTCAGTGGTCACTAAGTATTGGATGGAAGGACTAAAGAGTCAATTGGGTTTGAGTTACAACTTTTCATCGGGTAGAAACTATACCAATCCGAATGAGCAAGGCTTTTTAAATGCAAGTACTAAAAATTATCATGCCTTGAATGCAAGCTGGGCCTATTTGCTCAGTCAACAAAAGATCTTGTATTTTTCTATAAGCAATTTGTTAGGAACTCAAAATATTAATGGCTATCAATATGCAAATCAAGCCAATAACCAAGGTGTTTTTGAGCGAAGAGCTATAGTTCCGGCAGCAGACCGATTCTTTTTTGTCGGATTCTTTTGGACCATTAGCACTAATAAAAACACAAATCAATTAAATACCCTATAAAAAATGACAGTTCAGCCATAAAAAACTACAATTCGGTTGGTTATCTTTAGGGCTTCGAAATATTCATCGGATATTTGTATCAACGTTAACGCACAGATCATGAACAAAATTTACATTTTTATCTTTTTAGTTTTAGCAGGCTTAGTGAAGCTATCTGCTCAAGAGGCAACTGCCAATATTACGGTCACCATCGAAGGGATGAAATCTGATAAAGGCATGGTGTATGTAGCGCTTTATGATACAGAAGAGAGCTTTCTGAAAAAGCAAATGAAAGGCGCCATCGTAAAAATTGTCGATAAAAAATCAACAGTGGTGTTTAAAGACATCAATCATGGTGTGTATGCCATATCTGTTTTTCACGATGCCAATAACAATAAAAAAATGGACACTAATTTTTTAGGAATCCCCAAAGAACCCATTGGATGTTCTAATGAGGCAACAGGGTTTATGGGGCCACCAAAATTTAAGAATGCCAAGTTTTCTTTATCCAAAGATTTGATCGTCCCCGTTAAAGTTCAGTAGAATTCGATTCACTTATTTATTCATAAAAAAGCAAGCTTTTTGTAGGCATGCACACTAAACACGCTTAAACTTAACTAAAATCAATCTCAATTTCAATCAATTAAAATTTTAAAATCATGAAAAAATTACTTCTTACTCTTGTCTTATTTGTTAGTGCTTATAGTTTTGGTCAGTCAGCCTATGAAAATGGAATGACAAAGGCATTTGGTCTATGGCAAGAAAACAAAACAGCGGAAGCAGCTCAGTTATTCGAGCGCATTGCTGCAGCCGAAAAAAACAATTGGTTGCCTTCTTATTATGTGGCGACTATTCATATCATTGATGCTTTTTCTATAAAGGACGAAACTTTATTGACGACTAAATTAAATAAGGCACAAAATTTTTTAGATGAGGCCAAAAGAAATTCTGAAAATAACGCAGAATTACTAATTACACAAGCTTTGTTGAATACGGCTTATATTGCTTATGATGGTCAGAAGTATGGCATGACCTTGTCTGGAGAAAATGCCCAGTTGTATGCGATGGCTCTTAAAATTTCACCAAACAATCCACGAGTAGTCTTGGGGAAGGCAGAATGGGATATGGGATCAGCGCGGTTTTTTGGGCAGTCGGTAGCGCCATTTTGTAAGGAAATTAAAAGAGCTGTTGAGCTATTTAAAAACGAAAAACCTGCAGGTAAATTTCACCCACAAGGTGGTATTGAAAGAGCTTTGGAGGCCTTGAAACAATGTGATAAATAATTTAGGTCTATTTTAAATTAAATAAAAACCCTTTCTCAAATTGATGAAGGGTTTTTTATTTTATAAATAATCTATAACTGATTTTAGAAACTATATTAATTATAGATTCAGTGCTTTTTTCTAATTCAAGGCAGCTTTTAATCCATTAATTAATTGTGTTACATCTTCTTTACTGGTATAATGTAAAAAGGAAATGCGAATCACGCCAGTTTGTTCATCAATTTGCATGTCTTGTAAGGGTCTTACGGCATAAAAATGCCCAATTCCTAACATTAATTTGTGTTTAATTAAATTGGCATAGACTTTTTTAATGTTTTTTCCTTTCGGGATGATAGAAACAATGGGAGCCCTATTTTCAATAGTATGAGGCCCAACAATTTGAATGTCCGATCGCGATCTTAAAAAGTCTAATAAATACTTGAGTAAGGTGTTTTCTTGTTCTAAAAACAAGCCGTTGATGGCAGTATTTCTTTCTGAAGGAGTGCTATTCATCTTATTGAAATGATGCTCGTAAATAGCATCAAAATAATCGATAACACCACTTGCCGAAGCAATCTGTGCATGATCTGGTCCAGCAGGAGTTAACATGCTTTTTAGGAGGCCATCTTTAAAAAAGTGTGATTGATTTTCCATTTTTGCGGCAAGTTCTTTGGCAACGTACATCAAACCTAAATGTGGACCAAATGTTTTGTACAATGAAAACAGATAAATATCTGCACCCAAATCTTTAAGGTTCGGAAAACCATGTGGTGCTAAGCCCACTCCATCTACAACAGAAAGTGCCCCAAATTCATGAGCCATAATACTAATTTCTTTTACAGGATTGATATGGCCAATAACATTAGAACAATGCGGGTAGGCCACCATTTTTGTTCGTTCAGAAAACAAGCTTTTTAAGGTTGCTATTTCTAACAAACCCGTTTGGGCATTTACATGCCACTCAATGACTTTAATTCCTTGCTTTTCTAACCTTCTCCAAGCACCTGCATTGGCCTCATGATCCTGACAAGAAACAATAATTTCATCACCAGTTTTCCACATCGGTCGCATGGCATGGGCTAAGACATAAATATTTTGTGTAGTTGAGGGTCCGAAGTGAATTTCTGAAGCATCAACATTTAAATAATCGGCAAATTTTTTATAAGAGGCATCCATTAATTTTCCTGCCAAAGTAGATGTTGGATAGGGATAATTAACCTGCACCTTATTCTTCATATAAAAATCTGTCAAACGATTTATAAATTGGATGCAAGGGTAGGAACCACCGGCATTTTCAAAAAAGGCCCAGCCTTTTAAAGTAGGCTCCGTAAAGGCTGGAAAATGAGACCTTACAAATTCTATATCTAACTTCATTGTTTTAGTTTGTTTTTAACCTGTATAATTTCTGCAGCGATACTCACTGCTATTTCTTCGGGTGTTTGACTCTTAATAGGAAGGCCAATTGGAGCGTGAACCTTGGCTAGTTCATCTAATGTAAAGCCTTCATTTTGCAATACCTCCCACATGGTTTTTAGTTTCGCTACACTGCCAAGTACCCCAATGAATTTATATTGTTTTCGGAGTAATTTACTAAGGACTAATTTGTCATCAGTATATTTATTGGTCATGATAACCACATAGCTGTCATTTCCTTCTTTTATATAATTGGATACATCTTTATATTGTATAATCTCTTTATTTTGTGCATGCACATTTTGCTCCAAGGTATTTAAATGTTCTCGATTATCGAAAACCTGTACTTGAAAGTTTAATTGTTGAAACAATTCAGTAACAGCCAAACCCACATGGCCACCTCCAATAATGTATAGGGTGTTTTGAAATCCTATGAGTTCTTGAAATACCCATTGACTTTCATTTTTGATTTTGGAAAGGTATTGCTCTGCGATTTCGTCTTCTGAAAAACCGATGGCATCAGGAGAAAATATTATAGTTTTAGTGCTGTTGTCTTTTAGACAATCTAAAATGCTAAGTACCCAATTTAAATGTGTTTGGTTTAAAGGATGGGCTACTACAGTTTGTTCTCCTGAACAAATCATCCCCGAACCATGAGTCCCTCTTCCTCGATGGATGAGTTTTCTACAAAATATGGATGGATTCCTTGCTTTTAATAATTTTTTTACTTCTTCTACCAGTTCAAATTCCATGACCCCACCACCTATGGATCCATAAATATAGCCGGTATCACTCACCAACATCTTAAAGCCTTTTCTACCTGGAGAACTCCCGTGGTTTTCAATGACTGTAAGTAAGTAAACGCTATTGTTGTTTTGCAACTGAGCTGCCAGTTCTTTCCAAAATTTCATTCCCAAAATTGTTTGAGAGCAAGATACAAAAATGCCGCTATAGAAATAACGCTCTTGTTAAATTCGCTATCTTTGATCAACAATCTAGCTAGAATATGAACGCAGTTATTGAAGAGAAAAAGTCCCTTCGTCTTGCCATGCATGGGGCAAGATCACAGCAGAAATTAGCGAGTAAGAAAAGCTACGATTTGGAAATTTGCAAAAGACTCGAGCATATTATTAGTGCTAGAAAAGCGAAAGTTATTCATGCCTATTTACCCATGGGGACCGAAATAGACATCCGGCCATTAATTCAAAAACTATTGAAAAAAAATATAATGGTGGTCACTCCTAAAACACTGCCGAAGAGACAATTGTCACATTTGGTTTTACATTCTTTAGAGGATTTAGAAAAGGGTGTTTTTGGTACGAGTTATCCGGCAAATTCTTCAGAATATTCGGGACCTTTCGATCTTATTATTGTTCCAGGATTGGCCTTTGATGCTCAAAATTTTAGATTGGGCTATGGAGGTGGTTATTACGATGCCTTTTTAGCGGCGCATCCAAGGGCTTATAAAATTGGAATTCTATATCCCTTTCAAAAAGTACCAAAGGTTCCTGTAGAATCTCATGATCAGCCCTTGAATGAGATTCTTTATATAGAATAGACTGCTCTAATACTTGTTTCTTAATGCGTAACACTTTTTTATAAACCTCTCAAGGTTTTAACAAAAAAGGACTAGGAGGAGCGCCCCTTTTTACCTATCTTTAGGCTTGAAAAAGCATAGAACATAAGCATGGGATTACAACTAGAAAAACCAATCGTATTTTTCGATTTGGAAACAACAGGAGTCAATATAGGAACAGATCGGATTGTTGAAATATCAATTTTAAAAGTGTTTCCAAATGGGAATAAAGAAAGTAAAACTTGGCTGGTAAATCCAGAAATTGAAATTCCAAAGGAGGCTTCAGACATTCATGGGATTACCAATGAACAAGTTGTGACAGAACCAACCTTTAAAGAGTTGGCAGTTGAGGTAAATGCTTTAA
>CBFHUV010000040.1:0-16734 GCA_965659055.1 Polaribacter sp. | reverse complement strand
TCATGGGTAGCAATAATACAGGTAATATTCTTTTCTTTTAAATAGCTAAATAGGTTTCTTCTTAAAGAATTGCGTTTAAAGTTATCAATCTGTCCAAAGGGTTCATCGAGCAGTAATAATTCAGGTTCTTTGGCTAAGGCTCTGGCAATTGCCACTCGTTGTTGTTGTCCACCACTTAAGTTTTTTACTTTAACATGGGCGAATTCAGACATTTCAATGACCTCTAACAACTCCTTGGTTCTAACTTCTTTTTCTTCAGGGTAAAAACGAGATAAAAATTTACCAATGTTTTCAGACACAGTGGTAAAAGGCATTAAATCAAAGTCTTGGGCAACATGCTTGATAAACGGCATTCCCGGAACAAGATGATGTTCAGGCCCTAAGATGGGTTCGTTTTTCCAGGAAATGATTCCTTTGTTTGCATCCAATAGCCCATAAATTAGCTTTAATAAAGTAGATTTTCCACAACCACTTTCACCCATCACACATAAAACCGCTCCCTCATTCAAAGAAAAATCAATGTTTTGAAGGGTTTTTATTGCTGCTGTATACTGAAATGAAACTGCCTCTACTTTTAACATAAAAAAACCACGAACTCTTTTTGAAGTCCGTGGCTAAATTAAATATTTATGTTTTTAAAAAGTTGTTTTTTACCCTTTAAAAAATAAAATTTACCAAATTCTAACGCGATCTTTTGGATCTAAATACATTTTGTCGTTTTCAGTAATATCAAACGCCTTGTAAAATTCGTCAATGTTTTGTAATGGCATATACGCTCTGTATTGTCCCGGAGAATGTGGATCCGTTTTTATTAGATTTTTTAGAGCCGCATCTCTGGTTTTGGTTCTCCAAACAGTTCCCCATGACATGAAGAAACGTTGTTCTGGAGTAAAGCCATCAATTTTATCTGGTCTTCCATTTTTTTCATAAAAAATCTGCAATCCCGCATAAGACGCTTTAAGACCTCCTAAATCTCCAATATTCTCTCCTAAGGTAAAATCACCATTTAATTTCACATCATCAATGGCAACTACATTGCTATATTGAGCACTTAATTGCTTTCCTAAGGCGGTAAATTTTTCTAAATCTTCTGGAGTCCACCAGTTTCTTAGGTTACCATCTCCATCAAATCGAGAACCTGAATCATCAAAACTATGTGAAATTTCATGACCAATTACAGCACCCATTCCACCATAATTTACAGCTTCATCGGCTAAATAGTTGTAAAAAGGAGGCTGTAAAATTGCCGCAGGAAATACGATTTCATTATTCACAGGATTGAAATACGCATTCACAGTTTGTGGGTTCATCCCCCACTCTGTTCTATCTACTGGCTTACCTAACTTGTCAATATTTTCTTGAAATCTCCATTTTGCCACATTCATTGTGTTGTCAAAATAGCTTCCACCCTCTTCTATATTTTTTATTTGTAAAGCTGAATAATCTTTCCATTTGTCTGGATAGGCAATTTTCACATTAAGCTTATGAAGTTTTTCCAAAGCTTTTTTCTTTGTTTCTTCACTCATCCATTCCAAACTATTGATTCTTTTTTCAAAGCCCAACATTACATTGGCAATCATTTCTTTAGCTTTTTCTTTAGCTTCTGGCGGGAATTTTTTATCGACATACAATTTACCTAAAGCTTCCCCTACCGCACCATTAATTGAATTTAAGGCTCTTTCATTTTGAGGCAGTTGTTGTTTTGCACCACGCATTTCTTTGCTGTAAAAATCCCAGCTCATTTTTTCTAAATCAGTGGTTAATCTGCTGGAAGCTCTGTTAATGATGTTCCAACGTAAAAGCAATTTAATGTCCGTCATTTTAGTGGTTTTCAAAACCGTATTCATGGCCTTCATATAATTTGGATCCGAAACAATTACACGATCTACATTGTTTAATCCAATGCCATTTAAGTATTGAGACCAGTTAATAACAGGGGTCATTTTTGTCAATTCAGCAATCGTAGCTGGATTGTATCTTTTTCGAGTATCTCTTCGTTCTTCTTTGGTCATTTGTGGCTCAGCTAAACTGTATTCTAAATCAAATACTTTTTGAGCATTTGTTGCAGCAGTTTTTGCATCGTCTCCAAAAACTTGGAACATTTTTGCAATATGAGCGATGTATAATTGACGTTTTTTCTTCGTGTCTTCATCTTGATCTACATAATAATCTCTAGACAATCCCAAACCACCTGGTGAAACATAAGTAGTATATTCATTACTATTTTTCAAATCATTGGAAATACCTACTCCAAAAAACCCAGCACCTCCGATAGGTGCAAAATTGATTAGTAATTCTTGAAGATCCTTAAGGTTTTTCAATTCGTCAATTTTAGCCAAATAAGGATTCAATGGAGCAAGACCTTGCTTGTTTCTTGCAACAGTATCCATAATGGTAGCATAATAGTTTACTGCTTTTTCTTGGTCAGAATCAATTTCATTTCCTTGAGCATCTTTAATTTTTGGAAATTCTCCTTGTTCTATGGCTTCATTCAAAATTGAAAGCACATCATCATTTGTTTTTTGACGAAGCTCATTAAAGCTTCCCCAACTAGTTTTATCAGCTGGAATTTCGGTTTTATCTAGCCACTGACCATTTACATATCTAAAAAAGTCTTCTTTTGGCGTGGTAGAAGTATCCATATTTTCTACATCGATTCCTGGGGCTTTAGCAACAGTCTCATCCTTACAAGAAACGAGCAATGCCATAGCAGAAACAGTAGAAAACAAAACGATTTTTTTAATTGAATTTTTCATATTTAGAGGTTTGATTTGTTCTTAGAATCAAAGTTACTATAAAAAAAATGGTAAAAAAATATTTAAATCATTGTTTTTCAAAGTTTAACAAATATTTAAATCATTGTTTTTATGCGTAATCAACTGTAAAACAACAAGATATGTTTTCATGACTGTCGTTGTTGTTGGGAATCCCAGAAAATATCGACTAACTTTGCGAGATTAAAATAAATAGAATGACAGAAAATTTAACAAAAGAGACCTTTCTAGAAAAGGTATTTAATTTTGAAAAAAACAAGGAATGGACTTTTGAAGGAAAAGTACCGGCGATTATTGACTTTTATGCAGATTGGTGTGGACCCTGTAAAATGATAGCTCCAATATTAGAGCAATTAAGTGAAGAATATGGAGAGGCATTAACTATTTACAAGGTGGATACAGAAGCAGAACAAGAACTAGCTGCTGCCTTTGCTATTAGAAGCATTCCTTCTATGCTGTTTTGTCCTATGGGAGAAGCTCCACAAATGGCAAATGGAGCCTTGCCTAAAGCACAGCTTGAACAAATTATAAAGGATGTTTTAAAGCTTGAAAAATAAAAAAATCCCGAGTTGTGCTCGGGATTTTTTATGATATTTTGTCTTGTAATTAAGCATTGACTAAATTATTAGCAATTAAATATTCTGCAATTTGAATGGTGTTTGTGGCGGCACCTTTTCTTAAATTGTCTGCAACAATCCATAAATTAAGCGTGTTTTCTTGAGATTCATCTCGTCGAATTCTCCCTACAAAAACTTCATCTTTATCGTGTGCTGTGATAGGCATTGGGTAGGTGTTTGTAGCCAAATCATCCTGAACGATCACTCCAGGTGCATTGTTTAAAATTTCACGCACGTCTGCTATGGTAAAATCATTTTCAAATTGAACATTTACTGCTTCAGAATGACCTCCAGCTGTTGGAATTCTTACAGCTGTTGCTGTCACAGAAAAGGAATCATCACGTAATATTTTTTTAGGCTCTTTTACCAATTTCATTTCTTCTTTGGTATAGCCATTTTCTAAGAAAACATCACAATGCGGTAAGGCATTTCTACCAATTTTATGTGGATAGGCCATTTCACCTTCAATTCCGGCTTCTTCATTATTTAATTGTTGAACCGCTTTTATACCTGTTCCAGAAACAGATTGATACGTTGAAATTACCAAGCGTTTCATTTTATATTTTGCATGCAAAGGAGCTAATGCCATGACCAATTGTATGGTAGAGCAATTCGGATTAGCAATGATCATATCATCAGCATTTAATACATCTCCATTGATTTCTGGAACGACTAATTTTTTATCCGCTTCCATTCTCCAGGCAGAAGAATTGTCTATTACTTTTGTCCCTACAGCAGCAAACTTAGGTGCCCATTCTAAAGAAGTGTCTCCTCCAGCCGAAAACAAAGCGATGTCCGGTTTCATAGAAACAGCCGTGGCCAAATTTACGACAGCAAATTCTTTTCCATTATAAGAAATTGTTTTTCCTACCGACTTTTCGGAAGCAACAGGAATCAATTCTGTAACTGGAAAATTACGTTCTGCTAAAACTTTTATCATCACCGAGCCAACCATTCCTGTGGCACCAACTACTGCTATTCTCATCAGCTAAAATTAAAATTATAAATAGTGCTGCAAATATCTTAAAAATAAAATCGATTTGAATACCGAATTCTCTAATAAATGTATCAAAGTTTAAAAATCAGCCAATAAAATTATTAATGTTTAAAATTAAACTTGATTATTGTTTTGGGGCGTACATTTCTTCTTTGAAGGCCTTCCATTTAATCAAATCTCCACCAAAGGTGTATTGTTTTGACTTTTTAAAGAGTGTTGTTAGGTAGCCGACACCACTTCCAACCGCAATGAATACCGGTGTTAGTATGGCAAAACCGGCTTTATCTAAAGAGCTGCCGTTTGACTGGGTTAATCCAAATAATCCAAATAAGAGCCCACTAGAGGCACCAATTAAAACATTATGGGCGGTCGATCTCTTCGTTTTTAAATAGCTAATCTTATTTGCTTGAATTGCATGTGTTTTTTTGCCTTTTTTCAAAATGATTTCTGAATCAGTAATTTTAAAAATGGTGCCTTTTTCAATTTTATTGCCATCCAAGTCATACACTCGTGCAAAGGTTTGAGATTTTTTAGGAAGTTCTTGCGCGCTTGCATTAAAGCACAATAGTAAAGTGAAAAAACATAAGATAGTTTTCATTAGGATTTGTTGTTTTAGTTAATTAGAAAAAGTCACATAAAGAAATAGACACTAAAACCGATCATTAGCTTATGTTTTTTGAAAGGTAAGCTATTTTGTTTCTTATAAATTGGAAAACCAGCTTAAAAACTTATTTTTGCACTATAATAAATTATTGTTTAACTAAAAAAGTATAGCATGCAACTGTACAATAAGTTAAGCGCCGAAGAACGCGCTGCATTAATAGATGAGGCGGGCAAAGACCGTATTACTATTTCATTCTATCAATATCACAAGATAGAAAACCCACAATTATTTAGAGATAAACTTTTTCTCGAATGGAATCAATTAGATGTTTTAGGAAGAATCTATGTTTCTTTTGAAGGAATTAACGCACAATTATCTGTGCCTTCAGAGAGCTTCTTAGCATTAAAAGATCAATTAGACAGCATTTCCTTTTTAAATGGAATCCGTTTAAATGTTGCCATAGAGCAAGATAACAAATCTTTTTTAAAACTTAAAGTGAAGGTTCGGAAAAAAATTGTCGCTGATGGTTTAAAGGATGCAACTTTTGATGTTACAAACAAAGGGATTCATTTAAACGCAAAAGAATTTAATGAAATGTTGGCCAATCCTGATACGGTTTGTGTGGACATGCGCAATCATTACGAAAGTGAAATTGGACATTTTGAAGGGGCTGTTACCCCTGATGTAGATACCTTTAGAGATTCACTAGATATTATCGAGAAAGATTTAAAAGATCATAAAGAAGACAAAAATTTACTAATGTATTGCACAGGCGGTATTCGCTGTGAAAAAGCCTCTGCCTATTATAAGCACAAAGGCTTTAAAAATGTTTATCAATTAGAGGGAGGTATTATTGAATACACAAGACAGGTGAACCAAGAAGGAATCGAGAACAAGTTTATTGGAAAGAATTTTGTTTTTGATCATAGACGAGCCGAAAAAATATCAGACGATGTCATAGCCAATTGCCATCAATGTGGGCAACCCTGTGACACTCATACTAATTGCGCAAACGAAGGCTGTCACTTATTGTTTATTCAGTGTGATGCCTGTGCAGAAAAAATGGAAAACACCTGCTCTACGGCCTGTCAAGAAATTATTCACTTGCCTTATGAAGAACAAAAAGAATTAAGAAAAGGCAAACACGCTAGCAATAAAATTTTCAAAAAAGGCCGATCAGAAGTTTTAAGATATAAAAACTAAAGCGGTTAACAACTCAAAAAAAGATCTCCTATTTGGAGGTTTTTTTTGTGCCTAAAAACAACTTTTACTTTCCGACAGAAACCGTATATTTACAGATTAATCAGCAGATAGTTGATTTTATAAATTAGTAAGAACCCGAAAGAAGTTTTTTAGTTTTGGCCTTATTTTTAAAAATCCAAACGAAAGAACCTCTATAAAAATAAAAAGTGTCTATGAGCTGTACAAGTTGCTCAACAAAAAAAGACGGTGTCCCAAATGGTTGTAAAAGCAATGGAAATTGTGGATCAGGAACCTGTGGCAGCGGAAGCAAATTAAATGTTTTTGACTGGTTGTCAAATATGACTTTGCCAAATGGCGAAGCCCCTTTCCATATTTTTGAAGTTCGTTTTAAAAACGGGCGCAAACATTTTTTTAAGAATACTGAAAACTTAACTTTATCTATGGGTGATGTTGTGGCCGTTGAGAGTTCATCCGGTCATGATATTGGAACGGTTTCATTGGGCGGAGAATTGGTCAAGGTTCAGTTAAAAAAGAAAAATATTGATCCGGATAGTGAAGAAGTCCTTAAAATATACAGAAAAGCCAGTCAGAAGGATATCGATCAGTGGCAAGCTGTGAGAGAGAAGGAACCTGAAACTCAAAAAAAAGGTAGAGAAATTATAAGTCGCTTAGGCTTAAAAATGAAACTTTCCGATGTAGAATACCAAGGAGATGGAAATAAAGCTACTTTTTACTATACAGCAGATGATCGAGTAGATTTTAGACAACTTATTAGAGATTTGGCAAGTGCTTTTTCTATTCGTGTTGAAATGAAACAAGTGGGTCTTCGTCAAGAAGCGGCTCGTTTAGGAGGAGTTGGTTCTTGTGGGAGAGAATTGTGTTGTTCTACCTGGTTAACTGATTTCAGAAAGGTAAATACAGCTGCGGCACGTTACCAGCAATTATCTTTAAACCCCTTGAAGTTGGCAGGACAATGTGGAAAGCTAAAATGTTGTTTAAATTTTGAATTAGACACCTATTTGGATGCTTTAAAAGATTTTCCAAAACAAGATTTGGTTCTTAAAACAGAAAATGGCTTAGCCGTTTTTGTTAAAATGGATATTTTTAAAAAACTGCTATGGTACACCTATAAAGACAATAATTTTAAGTGGTATAAACTAACCCTAGAACAGGTTCATGAAATTATCGCTTTAAATAAAAACAATGAAGAGTCTGCACCTTTAGAAGAATATGAATCTGATTTGGTAGCTGAAGTTAAAATCGATTTTGAGAATGTAGTTGGACAAGACAGTTTAACCCGTTTTGACGCTCCCAAACAGAAGCGAAACAGAAATAAGAATACTAGAAATAAAAAGAATAGAGGAAAAGCGGTTGTTGATAATTCTGCTTCAAACACTGGGATTAAAAAGGAGTTTTCAAATAAAGGACCTAGAGAAAACACAAAGGCTTCTGGACAAAGAAAGGAAACTCAAGAGGGCAAACCAAAGCCGAGAAGGAATTTTAAAAAACCGAGGAATAAAGGTGGAAGCGAAAAAAAGACCGATTAAAAATAGTTTTTTTTTAGTGCTATTGTGTTCCTTGAGTTTTTTAGCCTGTGATGAAAATAGAGTTTACGATTCTTATAGCGCTATTCCAAACAATGAGTGGAGACGTATAGACCCCATTGTGTTGCCTTTTGTAATCAATGACACCCTAACAAAAAACTCACTTTTTGTGCTTGTTAGGAATAACAATAAATTTAAATTTAATAAATTAGTGTTAATTACAGAGCTGTTAGACCCAAATGGCAAGAATATTGTAGATACCTTGGTGTGCGATATAGCAGATGCCTCAGGAAAGCTTTTAGGAAAAGGGTTTACAGAGATTAAAGAACATAAAATTTTATATAAAAAAAACCATGCGTTTCCTTTAAGTGGTGACTATATTTTATCAGTTAGACAAGGAGTGACCAATGACCAAAATGCCTTGGATGGAATTGTAGATCTTGGATTTAGAATTGAAAAAGAAAATTGAAAATGACAGAAACATCAACACCAAATTTTAAAAAATATATCAAGTGGTTTTGGCTTCTTTTTGCAGGGGGTTTTGCAGGACTTTTACTTTTGTTTTTATTGGCCTCTTGGGGCGTGTTTGGGGCATTACCTAGTTTTGCTGAATTAGAAAACCCTGAAAATAACTTAGCATCAGAAATTATTTCTTCTGATGGTAAGACCCTAGGCACTTATGCCATTGAGAATAGAAAGCCCATTCAATTTAAAGATCTTCCAGAAAATTTGGTAAACGCCTTAATTGCCACTGAAGATGAACGTTTTTTTGAGCATTCAGGGATAGATTTTAGAGGATTGGCAAGAGCCATTTCTAAATTAGGAAAAGGTGGAGGAGCCAGTACAATTACACAACAATTGGCCAAAAACTTATTCACCAAAAGAGCTTCTGGTAGTGCGCCTAAAAGAATTTTACAAAAAATTAAGGAATGGGTAGTTTCTATTAAACTAGAGCGACAATACACCAAAGAAGAAATCATTGCGATGTATTTAAATAATTACGATTTTTTAAATCAAGCTGTTGGAATCCGTTCGGCTGCTCGAATTTACTTTGGAAAAGAACCCAATGAGTTGAAAATTGAAGAATCTGCAATGCTAGTTGGCATGTTAAAAAACTCCTCTTATTTTAATCCTTTGAGAAGGGAAAAAATTGTTTTTCAACGTAGAAATGTGGTCCTTAAGCAAATGACTAGAAATGCTTTTTTATCGGATGAACAGAAAGATTCGCTACAACTTTTACCCCTAGAAATTAATTATACTCCAGAAAGTCATAGTGATGGTTATGCTACTTATTTTAGAGAGTATTTGCGCGACTATTTAAAAGGCTGGGTAAAAACACATCCAAAACCAAATGGAGAAACCTATGATATTTATAGAGATGGTTTAAAAATTTATGTAACCATTGATTCTCGAATGCAAAAATATGCTGAGGACGCTGTAAAAGAACATATTTCAAATCTTCAGAACTATTTTTTTAAAGAACAGAAGTACAATAAAACGGCGCCATTTTATGATCTAGAGCCAGAACAAGTTACCATGATTTTAGAAAGAGCCATGAAAAATTCGGATCGTTGGAGAGAAATGAAAAGTGAGGGAGTTTCTGAAAATGATATTCGGGCTTCTTTCAAACGAAAAAGAAAAATGCGTGTGTTTACTTGGAAAGGTGATCGAGACACGGTAATGTCTCCGTCAGATTCTATTAAGTATTATAAGTATTTTTTACACTCAGGCCTGCTTTCTATGGAACCACAAACAGGCCATATTAAGGCATGGGTGGGAGGAATCAACAACAAGCATTTTAAATATGATCACGTAGAACAAGGAAGAAGACAGGTGGGGTCTACCTTTAAGCCTTTTGTTTACGCTACGGCAATTAACCAATTGAAATTGTCCCCTTGTGATACCTATCCGAATATTCCTTATACAATTCCGAAAGGTAAATACGGAATTCCAGAACCATGGAAACCAAGAAATTCCGGAGAAGAATATGGAGGGATTTTAACCTTAAAAGAAGCATTGGCAAAATCAGTCAATGTAATTTCTGCTCGATTAATAGACATGGTAGGGCCTAGAAACGTAGCACGACTAGCAATTTCTGCAACAGGTGCCGAAAGTGGCATACCAGAAGCACCTTCAATTGCACTAGGAACCGTGGAACTCTCCCTATATGAAATGGTCAGTGCCTATGCAATGTTTGCCAATAAAGGTTTGCGAGTAGAACCGATGATGCTCATGCGTATTGAAGATAAAAATGGGACTGTTTTGGATCAATTTACACCTACTACTAAGGAGGTATTGAGCCAAGAATCAGCCTATTTGGTCCTTGACCTTTTAAAAGGAGTTACAACAGCAGGTTCTGGGATTCGTTTGAGAACGACTTCTGATAGACCAGGCTATGTTACGGGTTATCCGTATGCTTTTGACAATCCAATTGCCGGAAAAACAGGAACCACACAGAACCACACCGATGGTTGGTTTATGGGCGTTGTACCTAATTTAGCTACTGGAGTATGGACAGGAGGAGAAGACAATGCCATCCATTTTAAATACATTTCTGAAGGACAAGGTGCTTCCATGTCCTTGCCATCATGGGCAATTTACATGAAAAAATTATATGCAGATCCTTCATTAAATATTAGTAAGGATGATTTTGAAAAACCAGACACACCTATTTCTATTCGTTTGGATTGTGATGATACTCCTAAAAAAGAGGACAAAAAGGCTACAGACAAACCAACGGTTAAAAAAGGAGATACAGATTTTTAATATTTAGAAAATGATAAACAAAGTAGTAAAAAACGTAACAGAAGCCTTAGAAGGCGTAGAAAGTGGAATGACCTTCATGCTAGGAGGTTTTGGTCTTTGTGGAATTCCAGAAAACTGTATTTCAGAATTGGTGCGTTTAGGTGTTACAGATTTGACTTGTATTTCGAATAACGCAGGAGTTGATGATTTTGGCCTGGGCTTGTTATTGCAAAATCGTCAAATAAAGAAAATGATTTCATCCTATGTGGGTGAAAATGATGAATTTGAAAGACAAATGTTGTCGGGTGAGCTGGAAGTAGATTTAATACCTCAAGGTACTTTGGCAGAACGTTGTAGAGCAACAGGAGCTGGAATCCCTGCATTTTATACACCTGCTGGCTACGGAACAGAAGTGGCAGAAGGAAAGGAAACAAGAGAGTTTAATGGTAAAATGTATGTCTTAGAGCATGCTTTTAATCCACAATTTGCCTTTGTAAAAGCCTGGAAAGGAGATACTGCTGGAAATTTAATTTTTAAAGGAACTGCTCGTAATTTTAATCCGATGATGGCTATGGCGGGTAAAATAACGGTGGTTGAGGTAGAAGAATTGGTTGAGGCAGGTCAATTAGATCCAAATCAGATTCATACCCCAGGAATTTTTGTACAGCGAATTTTCCAAGGAAAAGACTATGAAAAGAGAATTGAACAAAGAACGATAACTCCTAAATCATAGAAAATGGCATTAAATAAAGAACAAATCGCACAACGAATTGCACAGGAGTTGCAAGACAAATGGTATGTAAATTTAGGGATAGGAATTCCAACCTTGGTTGCGAATTATATTCCTGAAGGAATAGAAGTGGAATTTCAATCAGAGAATGGTTTATTAGGAATGGGTCCTTTTCCAATTGAAGGAACAGAAGATGCAGATTTAATCAATGCAGGAAAACAAACCGTGACTATTTTAAATGGCGGTTCCTTATTTGATTCTGCAATGAGTTTTGCCATGATTAGAGGACAACATGTTCAGCTAACTGTTTTGGGGGCTATGGAAGTGGCAGAAAACGGTGATATCGCCAATTGGAAGATTCCAAACAGAATGGTAAAAGGTATGGGAGGAGCGATGGATTTGGTGGCCTCTGCAGAGAATATCATTGTTGCCATGATGCATACGAATAAAAGAGGTGAATCTAAAATACTAAAGGCATGTACGCTTCCATTAACAGGAGTGGGTTGTGTAAAAAAAGTAGTGACAGATTTGGCTGTACTCGAAATTAAAAACGGAGCTTTTCATTTGTTAGAAAGAGCTCCTGGAGTTTCTGTGGAAGAGATTCAAAAGGCAACTGAAGGTACCTTAGTTGTTCATGGAGAGATTCCAGAAATGAAATTTTAAATTGATTTAAATGAACTATTTGGCCAAAAGACCTTTTATTGTATTATTTATTTTAATTTTTTCAATAAGCCTGTTGTTGGAATATCTTTTTCAGCTCGAAAATGGAGTTTTAAGAGCAGCTCTTGCTGCAAGTTTAGCAGTACTATTGTCTCCAAGAAAAAAGCGGATTCAAACCCAAACGGGAAAGAAAACTCAAATTACCTGGATATTCCTTAAAAAACCAATTTTCTTAGATTCTTAGCATGAAGATCATTTCTTATAATGTAAACGGTATTAGAGCGGCCTTAAAAAAAGGGTTTATAGATTGGCTAACAGCGGCAAATCCAGATGTTCTGTGCTTGCAAGAAACAAAAGCGCATAAAGATCAGCTTGACCTTTCGGAATTTGAAGCAGCAGGATACCCTTATACGTATTGGTTTTCTGCTCAAAAAAAAGGCTATTCTTCGGTAGCGATTTTTTGTAAAAATGAACCGAAACACATAGCTTATGGAACCGGAATTGAATCTATGGATTTTGAAGGACGAAATCTACGAGTAGATTTTGATGAAGTATCCATCATGAGTTTGTATTTACCTTCTGGAACCAATGATGACCGTCTTAATTTTAAGTTCAACTATATGGATGAATTTCAAGAGTATGTCAATCAATTAAAACGAGAATTGCCTAATTTGGTCATTTGTGGTGATTATAATATTTGTCATGAAGAAATAGACATTCACAATCCAAAAATGAAAGGTGTTTCTGGATTTTTACCTGAAGAACGGGAATGGATTGGCAATTTTATTGATAGCGGATTTATAGATAGTTTTAGACACCTAAACAAAGAGCCTGACCATTATTCTTGGTGGAGCTACAGAGCCAATGCTAGAGCCAACAACAAAGGATGGCGCATAGATTACTGTATGGTTGCAGAACCCTTAAAAGAGGAGGTGTCGAGAGCTTATATTTTACCAGAAGCCAAGCATTCTGACCATTGTCCAATCGTTGTAGAATTAGAATTTAAATAATGAAAAAAAGTGCTACTATTTATTTCGTTTTATGCTCCATAGTTCTTGTTGCCCAGCAAAAACCAATTGATAGCCTGCGAAAAGAACAGCTGAGCAGTCAAACTTCAAAATCCTTTTTTTCAGACAAAGATTTAGCATTAATTGACAGCTTATTATTAGATGCTAAATTTAAATCTCCGCTCTTCGATTCTATCCAATATGTTTTAGACCCTTCGGAATTAAAGAATCCTTCAACGGTTATTATTTCAACGACAGTACTCAAGGAAAGATTGCAAAAAATTGATGAAAAAACGCCTTTTCATATTGCGTATAACCCAGCCTTAGAAAAAGAAATAAAATCGTATTTAACCTATCGAAAAAAATATTATCCAAGCCTAATGGCAAAGGCTGCCTATTATTTTCCGATGTTCGAAAAATATTTAGAAGCTTATGATGTGCCTTTAGAAATGAAGTATTTGGCCATCGTTGAATCGACCTTAAATCCAAGAGCTATTTCAAGAGCAGGAGCAAGAGGTTTGTGGCAGTTTATGTATCTAACTGGCAAACAATATGGCTTAAAAATAAGTTCGTATGTAGACGAAAGACAAGACCCTATAATGTCAACCATTGCTGCCTGTAGATATTTAAGTGACCTCTATACTATTTTTGGTGATTGGGATTTGGCCTTAGCAGCCTACAATTCTGGTCCTGGAAATGTATCTAAAGCGATTAAGCGCTCTGGAGGCTATAAAAATTATTGGAATATTCGCCCCTATTTACCGAGAGAAACGGCAGGATATGTACCTGCTTTTTATGCGACCATGTATATTTTTGAGTATGCAAAAGAGCATGATTTAGCTCCAACAGGAGCGCCGATACTTCATTTTGAAACAGACACGATTTATGTAAAAAAGACCGTATCCTTTGATCAAATTAATGAAGTTACCGGCATAGAACCAGACATGTTAAGTTTTTTAAATCCCTCTTATAAATTAGACATTATTCCATTTGTTCAAGACAAAAAATATGTGTTAACTATTCCAAAAAAAGCAACCATAGATTTTTTGACAAAAGAAAAAGAATTATATGACCTGGTCGTTGCAGATGCTGCAAAAAGAGAAAAACCCTTGCCTCAGTATTTTGAAATGGACAAACGTATTTTATACAAGGTTCAAAAAGGGGATTACTTAGGCAAAATAGCGAAAAAATTTGGTGTTCGGGTAAGTGATATCAAAACATGGAATCGATTAAAAAGTGTTCAATTAAAAATAGGACAGAGACTTAGCGTCTATCCTAAAAGACTTTAAATGAAAAAAATATTGCAAAATTGTTAAAACGGAACAGTATTTGTAAATAATAAGAAAACTAAATAATCAGATAATGAAAAAAGGATTGACCTTTATTGCTGTACTTCTTTTTATAACTTCATGTAAAAACGCTCAGGAGTCTTTTGTATTGAGTGGTTCTATAGGAAAAACCAACAAAATTTTGGTAGTTATGAAGAGCAGTCAGTGGCTGGGAGAAGTTGGAGATGAATTGAGAGAATTCATTGGAAAACCATTGGTAGGTTTGCCACAACCAGAAACTATTTTTTCTGTAGGGCAAGTATCTCCTCAAGGGTTTGGTGGAGTGATGAACAAATCCAGAAACATACTAATTGTGGAAGAAAGTGATAAGGATGGGTTTTCTATAAAAAATAATATGTATGCAGAACCCCAAACAATCATTTATGTAACGGCAAAAGATGAAAAGGGGCTTTTGGCTCAATTAAAGAAATACGAAAAACAAATTATTAAGATCTTTAAAGATTCTGAGATCAAAGTACTTCAAAACAATTTTAGTCAAGAAAAATTAGATGATGCATCTTTTAAAACGTTTACTCAACTTGGAATTTCTATGACAATTCCTAATAGCTATAGAGAAGTGGATGACACTGGAGAGTTTTTATGGTTGCGTCAGCACTTGTTAAGCGGAATTGCTAAAGGCGATGGGACTAATAACATTTTAGTGTATTCCCTTCCCTTACAAGATGAAAACAGCATCTTTAATCATATTTTATCTGTGAGAGACTCCATCGGTAAAAAATACATACCAGGTTCCAGAGAAGGCATGTATATGATTACAGAAGCAGCTTATACACCAGTAACTTATTCGTCAACTATTTCTGGAAGAAAAGCATTTGAAACAAGAGGGAAATGGGAGGTGAAAAATGATTTTATGGCAGGGCCATTCCTAAATTATACAGTTATCGATAAAGAAAACAATAGAGTATTGGTTGTAGAAGGGTTTACCTACGCACCTTCTGTTAATAAAAGAGAGTTTGTTTTTGAATTGGAAGCCATTGCAAAATCTTTAATGATTAAATAATAAATTACAATTTTAGAAAAAAGCCAAGGACAGATGTTCTTGGCTTTTTTTGTTAATTAGCTTAAAATCAAAAAGTTATTTATTATATTTGAGTATAACCAAAACTTTATAATTATGGAATTTAATTTTCTAACAACTGCTGTAGCGGCACTAGTACCATTAATCATGGGATTTATTTGGTACGGACCCATGCTTTTTCAAAAAGCTTGGATGAAAGAATTGGGCTTCACAGAAGAGTCTCTTAAAGGCGGTAATATGGTCATGATCTTTATTGGCTGTTATGTCTTGAGTTTTCTGATGGCCTTTATATTACAAACCGTAGTCATTCATCAATTTGGAGTTCAGTCAACTTTAATGAATGAACCTGGTTTTGCAGAACAAACAGGGGCTGTGTATACCTATTTTCAAGAATTTATGAGTCTTTATGGAGACCGTTTTAGAACTTTTGGACATGGTGCCTTGCATGGAACCATGGTGGGCTTATTAATGTTTATGCCTGTCATGGCTATTAATGCGATGTTTGAAAGAAGAAGCTTTAAATATGTTGCTATAAACGCAGGATATTGGATTATTACCACAGCCTTAATGGGCGGAATTTTATGTCAATCAGCATTTTAAGTAGAATAAAAAAAGGAGCGTTTATCGCTCCTTTTTTTATGAATCTTGTTGTTTGCTGCCCCAAGTGTCTCTTAAACCAACAATTTTATTAAAGACCAGTTTTTCTGACTGGCTATCGTCATCAATATTAAAATAACCCAATCTCTGAAACTGAAATCGATCTCCTATTGAAGCAGTCTGTAAGCTCGGTTCAACAAAAGCAGAAATTATTTCTAAGGAATTAGGATTTATAAACTCCATGAAATCTTTCTCCTTATATGCATCTGGAGCCTCTGTTAAAAACAATCGATCATAAGCTCTTACCTCGGCCTTAATCGCATGTTTTACAGAAACCCAATGAAGTGTTCCTTTTACTCTGCGCAAGCTTTCTGGCGTACCACTACCCGATTTACTTAAAGGATCATAGGTACATTGTATTTCTGTAATAACTCCATTTTCGTCTTTGGTACAACTTTCTGCCTTAATGATGTAGGCATTTTTTAAACGGACTTCTCCGCCTAATTTTAATCGAAAGAATTTTTTGTTAGCCTCTTCTTTAAAATCTTCTTGTTCTATATAAAGCTCTCTAGAAAAAGGAAGCTCTCTAAAGCCTGTATCAGCATCTTCTTGGTTGTTTTCTGCAGTTAAAAATTCTTCCTTATCTTCAGGATAATTTGTGATGACAAGTTTTATTGGGTCTAAAACAGCCATAACTCTGTCGGCAGTTTTATTTAAATCTTCTCGGATTTTGAACTCCAATAAGGCAACATCGATGACATTTTCTCTTTTTGATACGCCAACGGTTTCTATAAAATTTCGAATAGAGTTGGGAGTGTACCCACGTCTTCTTAAACCAGATATTGTTGGCATTCTAGGATCATCCCATCCATTTACGACCTTTTCCTCT
>CBFHUV010000039.1:0-17238 GCA_965659055.1 Polaribacter sp. | reverse complement strand
TGGAGGAGACACTAAAAAATACATGGCTAAAGCCAAAGATAAAAATGATCCTTTTAGATTGATGGGTTTTGGGCATAGAGTATATAAAAACTTTGACCCAAGAGCAAAGATTATCAAAAAAGCCGCTGATGAGGTATTGGAAGAATTAGGAATTGATGATCCAATTTTAACCATTGCTAAGGGTTTAGAACAAGAGGCCTTAAATGATCCGTATTTTGTAGAAAGAAAGTTATATCCTAATGTTGATTTCTATTCAGGTATTATTTACAGAGCCATGGGAGTTCCAGTAGAGATGTTCACTGTGATGTTTGCTTTAGGTAGATTACCAGGATGGATTGCACAATGGAGAGAAATGCGTCTTGGAAAGGAGCCGATTGGACGTCCACGTCAGATTTATACTGGGGAGACTTTAAGGGCATTTAAATCAATTCAAGAGAGATAATAATCATTATTAAAGAAAAGCTTCATATTTTTATGAAGCTTTTTTATATTTGTTTATGTTACACTTACACGTAAGTAATGAAACCTCTAGATTGAGGGCAGTTATATTAGGAGTTGCCAATGAAAATGGGCCTATTCCATCTTTAGATGAAGCCTATGACCCAAAATCTATCGAGCATATTCTAGCAGGTACCTATCCAAAAGAGGAGGCAATGATTCTAGAAATGGAAGCTTTAGCTGCTGTTTTTGAGAAGTATGAGGTTCAAGTTTTTAGGCCTAAAATCATTAAGGATTACAATCAAATATTTGCTAGAGATATTGCCTTTGTAATTGATGACTTATTGATTAAAGCAAATATTTTACCGGAAAGAGAAAGAGAAGTCGAAGCGATTGCTCATATACTGGGTCAAATAGATCCAAGTAAAATAGTGCAGTTGCCAGATGAATGCCATATAGAAGGGGGTGATGTAATGCCATGGAATGATTATATTTTTGTCGGGACCTATTCTGGTGATGATTACTCTAATTATATAACTGCTCGAACCAATATGGATGCTGTTATCGCTTTGCAAGAACTATTTCCTGATAAAACGGTTAAGACTTTTGAATTGAGAAAATCGAATACAGATGCTAAGGAGAATGCTTTGCATTTAGATTGTTGTTTCCAGCCAATAGGAAAAGGCAAGGCTATATTGCATAAGAACGGATTTTTGATAGAGCGTGAATATCAATGGTTGGTTGATTTTTTTGGGAAAGACAATATTTTCGAAATTAGCAAAGAAGAAATGTACCAAATGAATAGCAATGTGTTCTCTATCTCTGAAGATGTTATTATCTCTGAAAAAAACTTTATCCGACTGAATACATGGTTGCGAGAGCAAGGGTTTACAGTAGAAGAGGTTCCATATGCCGAAATAGCCAAACAAGAAGGTTTGTTGCGTTGTTCTACCTTGCCATTGATTCGTGATTTCTAGTAAAAATTATACTTTTAGTTCGCTATAAAAAACTTATTTTCGCAGAATAATTCATCAGCAATGTTACATACAACTCAGACTATTTTGATGATTCGTCCTATAGGATTTAGGATGAATGAACAAACGGCTGTCAATAATTATTTTCAAGAAGATTTGAATATAAAAAATGCCGAAATAAATGTAAAAGCCCAACAAGAATTTGATCAGTATGTCACTGTATTAAAATCTTATGGAGTTCATGTTATTACAGTGTCTGACACAGATGAATTTGATACGCCAGACTCTATCTTTCCGAATAATTGGATTTCTTTTCATGAAGATGCTACGGTGGCTTTGTATCCAATGTTTGCAGAAAATAGAAGATCGGAAAGAAGAGAAGATATACTCGATGAATTAGAAAAACAAGGATTTATTATTGATCATATTGTTGATTATTCGGAAGCTGAACATGAAGGAATTTTTTTAGAAGGAACTGGGAGTATGATCTTGGATCGTAAAAATAGAAAAGCGTATTGTGCTTTATCTCCAAGGGCCGATGAAGATTTGTTTATAGAATTTTGTGAGGATTTTGAATACACTCCAATTGTTTTCAGAGCCTTTCAATCAGTAGATGGAAATAAAGAAGAGATTTATCATACCAATGTAATGATGTGTGTCGCTGAAACTTTTGTAGTGATTTGTTTGGATACCATAGATGATAAAAAGGAGCGCAAAAGCCTAGTAAAACAATTCAAAGAAGACGGAAAAGAAGTAATTTCAATTTCTGAATGTCAAATGCATCAGTTTGCTGGGAATATGTTGCAAGTTCGAGGCACAAATGACGAACTGTTTTTAGTCATGAGCAGTGCTGCTTACAATTCCTTAAATGCAGGACAAATTCAAAAGATTGAAGGACACTGTAAGATTATTCATAGTAGTTTAGAGACGATTGAAACCTGTGGAGGAGGAAGTGCTCGCTGTATGATGGCTGAAGTATTTTTACCTCAAGAAACCAATATTTAGTTATGAAGTTGTTGCTTTTAGCCTTAGCCCCAGCCTTAATTATTATGGTCTATATTTATGTTAAAGATAAGTATGAAAAGGAACCCATAAAATTATTGCTTACAAATTTTGGCCTTGGAGCATCGGCTAGTATTGTACTTACTTTTATATTGAGTGCCATTGGAAAACTTTTTTTTTCCGTTACAGATCCATTAAGTGTTTTTCAACAGTTTATTAAAGCCTTTGTAATTGTGGCTTTGGTAGAAGAATTATCAAAGTATCTTATTGTTCGCTATGTTGCGCAGCGGAATTCAGAGTTTAATGAACCTTTTGATGGAATCGTTTATGCGGTTATGGTATCGATGGGTTTTGCTACCTTAGAGAATATACTTTATGTATTCCAATTTGGTTTTGGCAATGGTTTATTGCGAGCGTTTACAGCGGTTCCTGCACATGCAACATTTGGTATTTTAATGGGCTACTTTATGGGTCTTGCCAAGTTTTCAAACAAAAAAGCCCAATTAAATTTAACAGGGCTTTTGATGGCAGTTTTATTTCATGGTGCCTATGATTTTTTCTTATTTGTAAACTTTATTCCAGGGCTTTCTTTCGGGGCCTTTGCTTCTTTAGTGATTGCTATAATTTTGTCTAGAAAAGCCATAAAAAAGCATCAAGACCGATCTCACTTTGAACATAAAGGATACTACAAGTAAACAATTTTACTTAAAAACTTCTTCGATAACAATTCCATTGGTGCCATTTGGAAACTCTACCTGCAATAAATTGGCAAGCGTTGGAGCGATATCCACAATACTGTATTGTTTTCTTGAAATCCCTTTTTTTATTCCTTTTCCGTAAAAAATAATTGGAATATGTGTGTCATAGCTATACCCTGATCCATGAGTAGTTCCCTTTCTAGAATTGCTGCTGATGGTTGCAAAGTTTGGAGCAAGAATTACGTCTCCAGAAAATTTTTGATTGTATCCTTTTTGCATTTTGTGCAAAATCCCATCAGTAAAACTTGTCGTTTGCATGGTTTTTGCCGTGACTGCCTTGTAAATCGTTTCGTAGTTGATGACTTCATCTGCAATTTTTTGTGCAACTACATGGTAGTCTAAGTTTAAACGCTCAATCTCTTTTTTATTCAAAAATATTTGAAAATTAGAGATGTTTTCGATTAATTGATCTGATTTAAAATATCGTAAGGTGATTTGGTTAACATAGGTTTTTAAATCACTAGAATTTATATAATTAGCTGGCACTTTTAAGGATTGTAAATAGGCTGGTACCTGAACAGCGGCATGATCAGCGGTTAAAAATAAAGTGTATTGGTCTTTTCCAACCTCTTCATCTAAGAACTTAAATAAATCAGCTAAGTCTTTGTCTAAACGAAGATAGGTATCCTCTATTTCTTTAGAAGCCACTCCAAATTGATGACCCACATAATCTGTGGATGAAAAGCTAATTGCTAAAAAATCAGTGTAATTTGATTTGCCTAATTTTTCTCCTTTGATTGCCGCTTTGGCAAAATCTTTTGTAAAGCTATTTCCTGCAGGAATCGCTTTTAAAATGTCGTAATTGCCATTTTTTGATTTTAGGTTAGCTATATCATACGGAAAAGTTGGTTTTTCTTTTCCTTGAAAAGGAGCTTCATAAATATTGTCATCTGCAATGCTCTCTGTATAGGTATTTATATCATATAAAGCAGTCCAAGGCTCCTTTAGATAGTTTTTAGCCTTGCCGTTCGCGTTAAATTTGGCCACCCAACCAGGAAGTAAATCCATATAGTAACTAGAGCTAATCCATTTCCCTTCGGTATTTCCATCAAACCAATAAGCAGCATCAGCAGTATGTCCTGCTGGTAAAATTGAAGATCGATCCTTAATGGCGATTCCTATAGTTTTACCATGCATATTTTGAGCCAGTTTAAGTTGGTCAGTAATTGTGGTGCTTTGCATTCTATAAGGCGATTTTTGACCGCCATTACCCATGTTTCCTATTGTTGTATACCTATTATCATCGACACAATAAATACTCTTTTTTAAAAATTTATCGTACCAATTGTTACCAATAATTCCGTGGTGGTCAGGTGTCGTTCCAGTGTATATTGATGTATGACCCACTGCTGTATAGGTTGGTACATAGTTATAATGAGCGTTTTCTAATGAAAACCCCTCTTTTAAAATTCGTTGAAATCCCTCTTTGCCATATTTGTCTGCAAATCGTGTCAAATAATCATAGCGCATCTGGTCAATGACGATGCCCACAACCAATTTGGGCTTTTGATGATTTTGTTGTTTCCCAAAGCCATAAATCGTTGTTAAAACAAAAAGAAGTAAGAATTGAATTTTTTTCATGATTTCAAATATTTGAATTCAAAAATAAATATTTTAATCAAGGAATTGGACAATTTTACGCACAGTTAATGATATTTTAATACTTTAGCAGAAACAAACGTTTTTGATGAATTATTTAGAGCATATTGGTAAATATTTTTTGATGCTTCGCCAAGTTTTTACCAAGCCTCAAAAGGCCCGGGTATTTAGAGAAGCACTCTCCAGAGAATTGGAAGAGTTGGGAGTGAAATCTTTGGGAATTATTATGTTTATTTCTTTTTTTATTGGAGGAGTCATTGCCATGCAGACTGCATTAAACTTAGAGAATCCATTAATTCCAAAAACACTAATTGGTTTTGCTGCGAAGCGATCAATTATTTTGGAGTTTGCTCCAACCTTTTGTTCTATTATTTTGGCAGGTAAGGTAGGTTCTTATATTACTTCGAGTATTGGGACGATGAGAGTGACAGAACAAATAGATGCTTTGGAAGTTATGGGGATTAATTCTTTAAATTATTTGGTGTTACCCAAAATTATAGCAACCGTCTTTTTTTATCCTTTTTTAATAACCTTGGCAATGATCTTGGGAATTTTAGGTGGATGGATTGCAGGAAATCTGTCAGGTTTGTTTGCAGGGGTAGATTATATTGAAGGAATTCAAACGGATTTTAAGCCTTTTTTAGTTCAGTATGCTATTATTAAGACCTTGGTGTTTGCTTTTATAATTGCAACAGTTCCGTCTTATCACGGTTATTATGTAAAGGGAGGTTCGTTGGAAGTAGGTAAAGCGAGTACCCAATCTGTGGTTTGGACCATAGTCCTTATTGTAATCGCTAATTATTTTTTAACCCAAATGATGTTGACATAAATGATAGAAGTAAAGGAACTATATAAAGGTTTTAATGGAGTGGAGGTTTTAAAAGGAATTTCGACTTCATTTGAGGCAGGTAAGACCAATCTAATTATCGGGCAAAGTGGTTCTGGTAAAACGGTTTTTTTAAAATCGTTAATAGGGTTGCATGTGCCAGAGAAGGGAACTATCATCTTTGATGGGAGAGTTAATACAGAAATGAATACGGAGCAAAAAAGACAATTGCGTCAAGAAATCGGGATGGTTTTTCAAGGAAGTGCCCTATTTGATTCTATGACCGTTGAAGAGAATGTGATGTTTCCTTTAAAGATGTTTGCAAAAATGTCCAAAAAGGATATGTTGGAAAGAGCCAATGTCGTATTGAAAAGAGTTGATTTGGTTCGAGCTAATTTAAAATATGTTTCTGAGCTTTCTGGTGGAATGCAAAAAAGAGTTGCGATTGCACGTGCTATTGTCATGAATCCTAAATACTTATTTTGTGATGAACCAAATTCTGGGTTGGATCCTCAAACAGCCATCATTATTGATAATTTAATTAAAGAGATTACAGAAGAATATCAAATAACTACGGTTATTAATACCCATGATATGAACTCAGTGATGGAAATTGGGGAGAAAATCGTATTCCTTAAAAACGGAATCAAAGCTTGGGAAGGAAGTAATAAAGAGATCTTTAAAACTGATAATGAAGCTGTTGTAAACTTCGTGTATAGTTCCAATTTATTTAAGAAAGTAAGGGAGGCATATTTAAACGAAACTAATTAAAAAAAAAGTTTGTTTTTAGAGATTTTGCTTTTATATTTGCAGCCGCTAAGACAAAAGAAAAATGACCTGGTAGCTCAGTTGGTAGAGCATCTCCCTTTTAAGGAGAGGGTCCTGGGTTCGAGCCCCAGCCCGGTCACTAATTTTTCACTAAGTATTTAGTGAAAAAAGACACAAAGGTTTGAATGGCGAGAAGTTTATGCTGAGCGTAGACGAAGTAAGCCCCAGTCTGGTCATAAGAAAGCTTCTCTAAAGAGAGGCTTTTTATTTGAAATTTTGGTGAGATACTCAAGTGGCCAACGAGGGCGGACTGTAAATCCGCTGCATTATGCTTCGAAGGTTCGAATCCTTCTCTCACCACAGCATAAATTTAAGCAGTTTACCTTTGGTAAACTGTTTTTTTTTAACTGATAAATAAATTGTTTAACTTTACTTAAAAATAATTAAACAAAATGACAAAGCGAATTGTATTTTTTCTATTCTGTATGAGTTCAATGTTATCTTATGCACAAGGAACGATCAAAGGGAAAGTAATAGATAGTAAAAGCAGAGAGGTTTTGCCTTATGTTTCTATTTTAATTGTGGGCACACAAAAAGGCGCTACAACCAATGAAAAAGGAGAGTTTATTCTGGAAAACTCGCCTTTGGGCTATGTTAAAATTCAAGCTTCCTTTATTGGGTATACCACAATAGTATCTGAAAGTTATTTAGTCACAAATGATAAATCACCTTTCATAGAATTAGAACTTTCAGAAACTAGTTCCGTATTAGATGAGGTAGTTATTCAAAACAGATTGTTTAAAAAATCTATAACAAGCCCATTGTCAAATCAAACTTTAGGAATTGTTGAAATTGAGAAAAATCCAGGGGGTAATAGAGATATATTAAAAGTTATTCAGTCGCTTCCAGGGGTAGCCTCTAATCCAGGGTTTAGAAATGATATCATTATTCGAGGTGGTGCTACTTCAGAAAATAAATTTTATATTGAAGGGATTGAAGTTCCGGTAATTAATCACTTTCAAACACAAGGAGCAACTGGTGGTCCTGTTGGATTGATCAATGCCGATTTGATTCGAAGTGTAGACTTTTATACAAGTGCATTTCCATCCAATAGAGGTAATGCCTTGAGTTCAATTATTGAGTTTTCCCAGAAAAAAGGAAATCCAACAAGTTTAAATACACGCTTAACTCTTGGGACTTCTGATGCGGGTATCACGATGGATGGCCCATTGGGAAAAAACACAACGTTTATCGCCTCTATGCGTCAATCGTATTTACAGTTTTTGTTTAAGGTGTTAAAGTTACCTTTTTTGCCAACCTATACCGATTTTCAAGTAAACGTAAATTCGAATTTGTCTGATAACAATGTGCTTTCTTTTTTGTTAATAGGCGCGGTTGATAATTTTAATTTGAATGAATCTGTAAATGATGATGTTACTGATGAAAAAACAATTAAAAGAAATCGATATTCTTTAAGTAATATTCCAGAACAGGACCAATGGAATTATACGGTTGGAACCACCTTGAAACATTATGCCGAAAATTCAAATCAATTGTATGTAATAAGTCGAAGTGCGCTGAATAATAGTTCTATTAAATATTTTAATAATTCAGGAGTTCAAACTGATTTACTTTTAGATTATACTTCTCAAGAAGTTGAAAATAAGTTTCGATTTGAAAACAATACTAGCCTAAATGAATTTAAAATAAACTTCGGTTTTGGGTTTGAGCAAGCTAATTATTCAAATACTACTTTTAAGAAAACAGCAAATTCTCAAGGAACGGAAATTAAAAATTTCTCATCTCAATTAGACCTATTTAAATATGGGGTGTTTGGTCAGATTTCTAAAGATTATTTTGATTCAAAATTGGGCTTGTCTTTTGGTTTTAGATTGGATGGAAACAATTACAATGCTTCTATGAAGAATATTTTAAATCAATTTTCTCCAAGATTTTCAGCTTCCTATGCTTTGACGGATAAATGGTCTATAAATTCATCCATTGGCTCTTATTTTCAATTACCGTCTTACACTACGCTCGGGTTTAGAGACAATGCAAATAGTTTGGTAAATCAGTCGAATTTAGAATATATAAAGTCCAATCACTTTGTTACTGGGTTAGAATTTAAACCAGATGCAAGTTCTAAAATTACCTTTGAGGGATTTTATAAAACCTACAATAACTATCCCTTTTCTTTAAGAAATCAGATAAGCTTGGCCAATTTAGGGGCAGATTTTGGTGTAGTTGGAAACGAAGCTGTAAGTTCAACGTCACAAGGGAGAGCATATGGATTTGAAGTGTTTGCGCAGAAGAAGTCGTATGAAGGATTGTATGGAATTTTGTCTTATACTTTTGTAAGAAGTGAGTTTCAAGATAAGTTGAATAATTATGTGCCTTCTTCTTGGGATAATCAACATTTACTTACGGTAACAGCAGGTAAAAAATTAAATAGAAACTGGGAACTAGGAGCAAAGTTCCGATTGGTTGGAGGGCAGCCTTATACTCCTTATGATATGGATGCTTCTGCCATTATCGCAAATTATGATGCAGAAAATAAAGGGATCTTTGATTATAATCGATTAAATTCACAAAGATTTGATACCTATACCCAACTTGACATTCGAATCGATAAAACTTGGTATTGGAAAAAATTATCCTTGAATTTTTACGTTGATGTTCAGAATTTATTTTCAAGTCAAGCAGATGTATTGTCTATACTTTTGCCTACCCTAGATGCCAATGGGAATAAAATCACCGATCCGAATAACGCTAATAAGTATGTTTTAGAAGAAATAGATAGAACCAACGGCAGTGTATTGCCGGGGTTTGGATTTATACTTGATTTTTAGAAGACTCAACTATGAAAACTTTTTTTCTCACCCTCACTATTTTAATATTTTCATTTATGACAGATAATATCATTTTCAACTTTAATAATAAAAGTAATATTTCTCAATGGAAGGTGGTAGATGATGTGGTCATGGGAGGGAGATCCGACGGAAGTTTTACCTTGAACGATGCAGGAAATGGTGTTTTTAGTGGTGATGTTTCTACAGAGAACAATGGAGGCTTTTCATCGGTTCGATATAACTTTTCAAAGAGTGATTTAAGTAAATACACAAAATTTATCATTAAGCTGAAGGGCGATAAGAAGAGTTATCAATTCAGAGTAAAATCGAAAACCTCTGATTATTATTCATATACCTATACCTTCTCTACAAATGGATTTTGGCAGACCATTGAAATCCCATTTGATGAAATGAATCCTGCCTTTAGAGGAAGGCAATTGCGAATGAAAGCGTATCCAGCAGAAATCATGGAAGAGATTGCCTTTTTAATAGGCAATAAAAAAAATGAAAGCTTTCAATTAGAAATAAACTCAATAGTATTGGGTAAATAATCATTTTAAAAAGCTATGATACTTTTTTTGTATCTTTCCAAAAGCAATTTAAGAGATGCGTTTTATGAATGAAGAAAAGAAAGAAGTACTAAATCAAAGTGTCGAAACTGAAAGAACTAAAGAGGATATAAAAAAAGACGCGAAGGGTCTTTTTCAAGGAGTCAAAAAGTTTTTGGTTGAGCTTTTAGATTTTAGACAAGATACAGATCATCAGGCGACTATAGAAGCCATTAAGGTCGATATTCCCTTTAAAGGTGCTACCGCCTGGATTCTTATTTTTGCAGTATTCGTTGCTTCGATTGGTTTAAATGCAAATTCTACTGCCGTCGTTATTGGAGCCATGTTAATTTCTCCCTTAATGGGTCCTATTTTAGGGGTCGGGATGTCTATTGCCATCAATGATATCGATACTTTAAGGAAGTCATTAATCAACTTAGCTACGATGATTGTTTTGAGTTTGATTACCGCTTTTTTGTTTTTTTATATTTTTCCACTTAGCGAGGATAATTCTGAATTATTAGGTAGGGTGCGCCCAGATATTAGAGATGTTTTAATCGCCTTTTTTGGTGGTTTAGCTCTTATGGTGGCTCGAACCAAAAAAGGAACAGTAGCCTCTGTAATTTTTGGAGTTGCAATTGCTACTGCTTTAATGCCACCTCTATGTACGGCGGGTTATGGTTTGGCTCAAGGAAATTGGAGCTACTTTTTGGGAGCCATGTATTTGTTTACTATTAATACAATTTTTATAGCTCTAGCTACTTTTTTAGTTCTGAAACTATTGAGGTTTCCAATGCTTAAGTACATTAATTCGGCGAAACGAAAAAGGACTGCTCAATTGGCTTCTGCCTTAGCAATTATAGTGATGATTCCAGCAATTTTTACTTTTGTTTCTGTCTATAAAGAGAACAAGGTGAGCAATCAGTTAAATGCTTTTATTAAAAATGAAGTCAAATCAAATGCATCTCTGCAGTTAATAGGTGATCCAGAAATTGAAAATAATAAAATAAAATTGAGCTTTTTTAATGAAGTCGATGATGCAACCCAAAATGCTTTAAATAATCAGTTGGCAAACAATGATAATTATAAAAATTTAAAGGATTTTAGGGTTGAAATAAAAGGAAGTGATACCAAAAGTTTTGAATTGATTACCACGGCATATCAAGAGAAAAGACAAGAATTAGCAGATAGTAAAAAAATTATTGAGGGACTTCGAGAGGAGATAGATGAACTTAAGAGTACTATATTGGTTTTGAATGAAAATATTGAGCAGAAATCGGCCTTAAATAGTGAAAATGCAATTGCGTTTAGCAGAATTGTTAGAGATGCAAAAATTAGATATTTTAGTTTGGAGAAAATTAGTTTTGCCAAACTACTTTCTTCCACAGACTTTATTAAAATTGATACCATTCCGTTTGTTATGGTTAAGTGGAATGCCATTTTAAGTGACAGTATAAAATCTCAAAATGAGCTTGAACTAGGGACCTGGATGAAAGGTGAAATGAAAGTGAAAGACCTAGTTATTAAAAGAGAAGATAACTAAACAAAAAAGGCATCCAAACTGGATGCCTTTTTTGTTTTTAGGACAAAATTATTCGAGCCAACTATTTAGTTCATTTTAATAACTTCTACATTCTGATTAAACAGGTATACTCTATTGTTAGCCGTATTTAAACATTCAATTCGGGTTCTTCTAATATCACCTCTTTTATAGACGACTTCTTTAAATTTAAAAAAATGACCTTTTTGGACTTCAAAGATAAAATTCTTGCCAGGTTCTTTGCTAAACTCTTTAAAAGCTAAGGATAATTTCACATCTGTATCCGTGCTGGCTTTTGGGTTTTTTAAATAGTTTGCTAAGATGGGCAATAGGTGTTTTGGAAAAATTTCGGGATGCACAAAAGGAAGCATTAGGTGTTGAAAAATGGTTTTCCATTCTTTTCCATGTGCCTGAACTCTGCCAAATTTTTGATAGGTCACATGATGTGCTATTTCATGAACCAAGGTCAATAAAAATTGATATTTATTGAGGTTGTTATTTACTGTAATTTGAAACTTTCCATTTGGTAGTTTCCTAAAATCACCATGTTTGGTTTGTCTTTGATTAACAATCTTTAAAGTAAAATTGTGCTCCTCAATTAAAAACTGAACAAAAGGAAGTGCTTTTTCTGGTATGTAGTTTGTATAACTTTCTATCATTATTAAAAGAACTAAATGCTGCTAAAGAGCAAATAATTATGGATTGCTGCTAGATACTGGTAATATTTTTCCGTTGTAATAACGATGTCCGTTTAGAGAAAAATCAGCAATGTAATGAGCCATTTCTTCAGGTGATGTTGGCGCTTGATAGCCTGGAAAAGCTTCTTCTAGCATTTCTGTTTGCACTGCGCCTAAGGCCAATACATTAAAGGCTATCCCCGCTTCTTTGTATTCTTCTGCTAGAAGTTCAGATAGGGTAATCACAGCACCTTTGGAAGAACTGTATGCGGCAAGACCCGGGAACTTTAAACTTCCTTGAACTCCTCCCATGCTGCTAATGGTGACCACATGACTTCCTTTTTCTAAAAATGGAATCATTTTTCGGGTTAATGCTGCAACTGCAAATACATTTACCTTAAACACTTCACTAAAGTCTGAACTGCTCAACTCTAAAAAAGGTTTATTGATTAATTTACCTGCATTATGAATAAGAATATCAACCTTGTTCCAGTTGATTTTTACAAAGTCTACAATCTTCTGTAAATCCTTTTCATCTGATAAATCTGTTGCTATAGCTGTCATATTTTTATGGGCTAAAGCCTCAATGGTCTTGGGATTTCTTGAAAGTGCCAAGACCTGATGACCTGCATCAGCAAAGTTTTTAGCTAAAGCGAAACCTATGCCTCTACTAGTTCCGGTAATAATGATATTCTTCATGATTAAAATGCGACAATTTAAGAGGGCAATCTACTCATTTTTTAATACATTTATAAAATACTAAAACACAAATCATGAAAAAACAGCTCCTTTTTATTGTATTTCTTTTTTCTATTACTTCTTTGCTTGCTCAAAAGACCTATATCTTATGTGGTAAATTATTAGATGTAAAAACTGGTAAATTGTTGGAAAAACAAACGATACTTGTCGAAGGAGAGAAAATTGTGAAAGTTTATAATGGTTATGTGCAGCCGAAAGATAGAACTTCAAAAACAATCAATTTGAAGGATCAGGTAGTATTACCTGGTTTAATTGATATGCATATCCATATTGAAAATGAGTTTGACGCAAATACTCGTTTGAAAGGTTATATTTTAAATGAAGCAGATATCGCTTTTAATTCAACTGTCTTTGCAAAGACGACACTCGAAGCAGGGTTTACAACTGTTAGAGATTTGGGAGGTACAGGTGTGAATGTTGCTATCCGAAATGCCATCCAGGCAGGAAAAATTGTGGGGCCAAGAGTTTTTACAGCTGAGAAATCTTTGGCGACCACTGGAGGACATGCTGATCCTACCAATGGAGGCAGTAGAAAATTAATTGGTGATCCAGGGCCTAAAGAAGGTGTAGTAAACAGTATTGAGGACGCCAAGAAGGCAGTGCGTCAACGTTATAAAAATGGGGCCGATTGGATTAAAATAACGGCGACTGGCGGTGTTTTAAGTGTGGCTAAAAGTGGAGATAATCCACAATTCACCTTAGAAGAAATTAAAGCGATTTGTGATACAGCCAAAGATTATGGAATGTTTGTTGCTGCTCATGCACATGGTGATGAAGGAATGCAAAGAGCCATTATTGGAGGTGTTAAAACCATTGAGCATGGAACCTACATGAGTGATGCCTCTATGGATTTAATGATAAAATACAATGCCTATTTGGTGCCGACTATTACTGCGGGCAAAGAGGTGGAAGAGAAGGCAAAAATAAAAGGGTTTTATCCAGATATCGTTGTACCGAAAGCCTTGGCTGTTGGTCCTCAGATTCAAGGAACCTTTGCAAGAGCTTATAAAAAAGGAGTTGGGATCGCATTCGGAACCGATGCTGGTGTATTTAAGCATGGAGCAAATGGTAAAGAGTTTGGTTATATGGTTGCTGCAGGAATGCCTGCGATTGAAGCCTTAAGATCAGCTACACTCACCAATGCCATGCTTTTGCAAATGAGCAATGAATTAGGTCAGCTTAAAGAAGGTTTTATGGCAGATATTATTGCTGTAAATGACAATCCTTTACAAAAAATTGAAACCATGGAAAATGTGGTTTTCGTAATGAAAGAAGGAAAGGTGTATAAAAAACAAGCAAATTATTAGTTTGCACCGTCATTTTGATAGGCTCCCATATCAGGCGTGATGGTTCTATCTTTTCCTGTGATGTCTAATGGAACTGTTTGAGCAGCATTCAGAGCCGCTTTTCCGATACCGCTATTATCAATTCCAATTAAAAACTCATTTAAGAAGGGGTTTTTAAAGTTAGGGGTTCCGTTTAATATGTTGTTTTGATAATGGTTTTGATCGTCAAAATTTAATTCTGGGACATTCGTAAAATTATTGTTGATATCGTTAAAACGAATCATGCTGTTTTTTATGGAATAATTAAATTGACTCCCGGTAACGTTGTCAAAAACCAATTCTACGTTGTTGTTTCCGTCAATGATGCAATTGATAAACTCTGCAGCAATTAAGTCTCTCGTTTCAAAAACTTCTTGATTACTACTATTCGTATAGCTATAAAAATTATTCACTAAAACAGCTGGGTTGTCTCTAAAACTATTGGTCCAGAAATTGGCAAAAGTACAATGAGTAAAACGATAGGTGCCACCAATGGTAGCTGCCATTGAAATTTGACCGGCAGCTCCGATAACTAAATTTTCTCCCTTGATATGAGTTTCTCGCCCTAAAATACCAAAGCTTGAATGATTGTAGATTTGGGAATTTTTAATTTCTAATGTAGGTAGTGTTGGGCTACCCAAGGAATCAACCAAAACACCAATGGTTCCATTTTTTATAGTAGCATAGTTTATTTGGTTGTGTACGCTTCCTGCTCGAAGCCAAATGGCACTCCATTGCCCTGGAATGTTACTAAAATTAGGTTCCAGTCGGTCCCCTTCTAAAAATACCTGTTCATTGAGTGTACCATTAATTTTTAAGCTCGCTTTTGCATCTACAATCAGTCCAGAATTTTCATGGAAATGAATTTTTGCTCCCGCATCTATCTGTAAAGTTTTATTTTCAGGCACTGCGATATAACCATAAACTACATAAGGCTTAAGGTTGTTGAAAATCAATTCATTATCATTTAAAAAACGACCTTGAGCAAATTTTTTGCCACCCAAAGCCAAAGAGTCTATTTCTAAAGTATTCGAGTTTCTGCCAGGGTATAAAAAAACTGCATCTTGAACAAGGGTCACCAAAGCCACTTCTTGTTCATTAGTTCCGGTGTCAAATACAATCTTATCTATATACAAGGGATTATTTTGATTCGAAGCATTTACTGTTGCTTCTATAAACACATAGATGCTGTCATTGGCTAGTATATCTATATTTTGAAATTGTTTTCCAGGAATGCCATCAACATTTAAACGGTAATTTGAATTGTTGCCATTTCCTAATTGTATGGAAGGAATCGTGATGGCATTTGAACTTGTATTATAAACTTTTAGAGGATAAGTACTGGATCCAATATTAGAGAATACTGTATCTAAATATACAGTGTCTTTTGAAAAACGCAAATCTCCAAAATTAGGTATGGTATCAAAATCTTTTCGACAAGAACTTATTGTAATTAAGGCAAGGAGAAAAAGAAAAGAAAAAGTATACCTCATACAATTAAATTAAGAGCTGTTAAAAATAGAACTAGGGTTCTCTTATTTTTTAACTAGCTTTATTTCATAGACTTTGCCCCAAAGTTTTCCGGTAATAAAGATCCTATTGTTTTCGGCATCAAAGGCAATACCATTTAGTACTGCATCCGTATCTGTGAGTTTTTCATCTTTAATTACTTGCTCTTGCAAACCTGTTAAATTTGCAATTCCTTCTACGATCCCATTGTCTGGATTGATGATAGCAATCAATGGTTGTTTCCAGTAATTGGCATATATTTTTCCATGGATGTACTCAAGTTCGTTGAGGTCCTTAATGGCATTCTTGTCCGTATACACGTTAATATGTCTCTTTTCTTTTAAAGTGGTTGGATCTAAGAACCAAAGTTTAGAGCTTCCATCTGATTTAATCAATTCTGATCCGTTATTGGTAATTCCCCAGCCTTCTCTGCTAGTACCATACGAAAATTGACTTTCTTTTTCGAAACTTTCTAAATTGTAGACAAAACCCATTTTAGAAACCCAGGTTAAAAAGTAGATTTTGTTGTTTAAAATAGTCATTCCTTCTCCAAAATACTTGTCATCAATGTCTGTCTTTTGAAGAATCTTTCCTGTTTTTAGTTCGACTTTTCGGATACTAGAACTTCCTTTTCGTCCAGTACTTTCATATAAAAACCCATTGTAGTATTGCAAACCCTGAGTATAAGCCTTTGGATCATGCGGATAGGTATTTACAATTTCATAAGAATAGATGTCATAGGCCTTATTAGCTAAAACCTCTATAGAATTGTTTATTTTCTTTGTTTTTTCAGGATAAAAAACCAAAGCGCTTACCACATGCTTTCCGACACCAAATTTTACAGTTTCTATTGTTGCTGAATTATTTGTAGAAGGAATTTGTTGTCCATTGACATAAAATTGAACTGAGTCTATGGCCTTACCTGAGTCTTCTTTTAAACTTGCGGTGGCTTTTTCGTTAAGTACAACTTTGTTTGTGGTGGTTAAAGTAAAATTATATCTGTCGCTACAAGCTGTTAGAAATAGAAAAACGAACAAGTAAGAAAGAATAGTTTTGTATGCGTGCATTGTGATTTATTTTTACACAAATAAAACGATTTATTTGTTTGTATATTCAAAAATATCGTTAAATTTGCAGCCTCAAATGGCTAAATATTAGTTGTTGAGTATATTAGGAGTCAGAATTTACCAACCTAACTCTTTTACAAATTTAGGAAATAAAAGTATTAAAAGCATATTAAGATGAAAAAAGGGATACATCCAGAAAATTATAGAATGGTAGCGTTTAAAGACATGTCTAATGGAGATGTTTTTTTAACACGTTCTACTGCAAACACAAAAGAAACTTTAGATGTTGATGGTGTAGATTACCCATTAATTAAATTAGAGATTTCTAGAACTTCTCATCCATTTTACACTGGTAAAACAAAACTTATCGATGCGGCAGGTCGTATTGACAAGTTCAAAAGTAAATATGCAAAATTCAACAAAGAATAAGCATAGCACTTTAAAATATACAAAAGCCTCGATACCTATCGAGGCTTTTTTTGTGCTATTATTTTTGATTACAGGCACAAAAAAACCGCTTTTTAATGAATTAAACTCATTAAAAAGCGGTTATAATTAGAAACCCTGAAGGTTTTGCAACTTACATATAATCTTCAATT
>CBFHUV010000038.1:0-17557 GCA_965659055.1 Polaribacter sp. | reverse complement strand
TTCGGTCTTATAAGTGTGCGAAAAATGGTTGCAAAAGCCTTGAAAACCAATGCAACATATTTAAGTGAGTTGATATGGCGTGAATTTTTTATGCAGATACTATACCATTTTCCAAAAGTTGTTACGCAAAACTTTAAGCAGAAATATGACACCGTTCCTTGGAGAAACAATGAAGCAGAATTCCAACGTTGGTGTTCTGGAACTACTGGATATCCAATGGTCGATGCTGGAATGCGTCAGTTGAATGAAACTGGATATATGCACAATAGGGTGCGAATGATCACAGCCGGCTTTTTATGCAAACATTTGTTAATAGATTGGCGTTGGGGAGAGGCTTATTTTGCTAAAAAGTTATTAGATTTCGATTTATCAGCAAACAATGGTAACTGGCAATGGGCTGCAGGTACGGGTTGTGATGCTGCGCCTTATTTTAGAGTCTTTAACCCTGCAGAGCAACAAAAGAAGTTTGATAAAGACGGTATTTATATTAAAAAGTGGATTCCAGAAATCGATGAATTGACATATCCATTACCTATGGTCGATCATAAATTGGCGAGAGATCGAGCTATTAATACCTACAAAAAAGCCTTACAATCTTAATTTAGTTATCACTTTTTACAATTCATCTAGGAAAAACTACAATTGGGTTTGTTTTAATTCTCTTAGGGTGATTCCTGTCGCATATTTGTATCATACTTAACAGACACGGCTTTAAAGCTGTCCTTAAAAATCAACAATTATGAAACTATTTGCAGCCATCTTTACCTTAGTATCTGTTTTACAGATGACCATAATAACAAAAAATGTGATAGCCAAACCAAGCATCACTGTTTTAGTGCCGAACAGCACAAGTGATAAAGGAACCATCCATTATGCATTGTTTAACAAAAAAACGTTTATGCAAGAACCTTTACAGGCGAAAATTGCCAATATTAAAAACAAAAAAAGCACCGTCGTTTTTGAAAATATTGAAGCGGGTGAATATGCAGTGATTATTTTTCACGATAAAAATAAAAACAAAAAAATGGATTTTGACGAAAGAGGGATGCCTCTAGAAAATTATGGAGTCTCAAACAATCCTGCTGGTTTTGGTCCTCCTCAATTTATCGATGCAAAATTTGTAGTTGTCGATAAAAATGTAACTTTAGAAATTGGATTTTAAAAAGTGAAACGTATTTTTAATAATAAACCAAGCTACCCATGATATCTAAAGATAAAAAAAATTCAAGAGAACGGTTGATAAAAGACTTTTGGACTTGCATTAAGATGACCATAATATTTGGTGTGTTTTTTATCATCTTTAATCAGCAATTTACCATCAAGGGTATGGGAGTTACCTTCTTGTTTTCTGCAATGTATTCCTTTGTTTTGGGTATGGGAAATGGAGTGCTTAACGAATATTTGAATGACAAATGGGATTGGATTTCGCAGACCAATCAACGAGTAGCTGCTGGAATTATTTCTACCGTAGTATATACAGTGAGTGCTGTCTTGGCGATGCATTATGTGTTATATGTTGTTATTTTAGACTATAGCTCTGGTGAATTCTTTGAAGGTAATATGTTGTTGATTAACATATTTACCATCCTCTTTGCCCTTGCAATTGCTACTTTTTTCCATGCCCGCGGGTTTATGGTCCTCTGGAAAGCATCTATTTCTAAAGAAAGCACAAAACAAGAGTTTGTTGCAAAAACAGAAACTGCAAAATTTGAATCATTAAAGAGCCAAATAGACCCTCACTTTTTGTTTAACAGTCTAAATGTACTGACCTCATTAATTAGCGAGAATCCGAAACAGGCGGAGCGTTTTACAACCAAATTATCTAAGGTCTATCGTTATGTGTTAGAACAAAGAAACAAAGAATTAATTCCTTTAGAAGAGGAATTAAATTTTGCAAGAACCTATATGGAATTGCTTCAAATGCGTTTTGAAGATGCTATTCAGTTTGAGATTCCTACAGCCGTTACCAATGAAAACCTTAAGGTAGTTCCGTTATCGCTACAATTATTGCTTGAAAATGCAGTAAAGCACAATGTGGTTTCCTCGAACAATCCCTTAGTATTGCGGATTTTTGAAGAAGATGGGTTTTTAATTATTGAAAATAACATCAGTCCTAAAGAAGCGATTGGAGTGAGCACTAAAGTAGGACTAAAAAATATTACAGATCGTTACCGCTTGCTGACTGATAAAAGCGTACTAATTACCAGTGATCAAAAGATCTTCAAGGTAAGTTTACCACTATTAACTAAGAAAAATGATATTATGTATACAGATTCTATAAAAAGTAGCAGTTATATAAGAGCTTATGAAAAAGTAGAAAAGCTAAAACAGTTTTATCAAAATTTAGCGTCGTATTGTATCGTAATGCCGTTTTTGATATTTATCAATTTATACACCTATTCAAATTTTCAATGGTTTTGGTTTCCGATGTTAGGTTGGGGTGTTGGAGTTTTATTTCACGCCATGGATGTCTATGATTACAATCCTGTATTAGGGAAAAATTGGGAGCAAAGAAAAATTGACGAATTGATGAATGAAGATAGAGAAGGAGAAACTAAAAATTGGAAATAACGTATTTAAAATTCATACAAATGCAAACAGATAATCAAGAACAATTTCGCTATTTAAAAGCAAAGGAGAAAGTACAGAAGCTAAAAGGGTTTTATGCCAATTTAATCACCTATTGCTTAGTTATTCCTTGTCTAGTTTATATTAATTTACGTTTTGTGCCCGACTTTCATTGGTTTTATTTTCCAATACTAGGTTGGGGTATGGGCTTACTTTTTCATGGAATGGAAGTCTATAATTACAATCCATTTTTAGGTAAGGACTGGGAACAAAGAAAGATTAAATCTTTGATGGAAGAGGAGGAGAATAGATCTAAATGGCAATAAATTTAAACGGATATGGAAGCAGAATACTTAGAAGATTATAAATATTTAAAAGCGAAAAAACGCGTTGAGAAAATCAAAGGCTTTTATGTACATTTTTCAGTATACATTGTCATTAACCTGTTCTTAAGTGGAATTATTATCTATGGAATCCTTTCGGATGAAAACGAAACCTTAGGAGACGCGTTGACCAATTTCGGTGTCTATTCTACTTGGCTTTTTTGGGGAATTGGGGTGTTATTTCATTGGTTAGGTGTCTTTGGGTTTAATTCATTTTTAGGAAAAGACTGGGAAGAAAGAAAAATGAAAGAATTGATTAAAAAAGAAGAAGAATTTGATAAAAAAGAAAATTATGGAACTAGAAAACGATAAAGAGCAGCGCTATATTCTTGCTAAAAAAAGAGTAGAAGAATTGAAAAGCTTTTATACGCACTTAGCGGTGTTTATAGTCATTAATTTGTTTATTAGTGTTCGAAAAGTAATTCATCACATAGATGATGGATTGGATTTTGAATCAGCCATCTTTGAGTATAGTACCTATTCACTTTGGCTCTTTTGGGGGCTTGGGCTGGCCTTCCACGCGCTAAAAGTATTTGGCTTTATTGGAGTTTTAGAAAAAGACTGGGAGGATAGAAAAATTAAGGAAGAAATGAATAAGTATAATAAAAAATATTAGAGCATAATGGAGTTTCAATACAAAGAAGAAAAGGCATATTTAAATGCGAAGAAAAAAGTAAAAGATATTAAAGGATTTTATATCCATTTGTTAGTGAATCTATTGTCGTTACCTATAATCATTGTTGTAAATTTGGTGTTTTCTCCGGGTTACCATTGGTTTTGGTTTCCAACAGCTGGAATACTGATTATAACTTTAATTCATTGGTTTATGGTGTTTGGAGAATCAAAATTCGGTTTCGGTAAAGACTGGGAAGACACTAAAATCAAAGAATTAATGGAAGAAGAGAAGAAGCGTTTGAGTAAATAGTTTTAATAAAGAATAAAAATGAAGGTACTTATTATAGAAGATGAAAAACCAGCAGCAAGAAGATTGAGCAGAATGATTGATGATCTGGGCTTGAGTAATAGTCAGTTGCTGCACTCGGTAGAGGAGTCTATCAATTGGTTTCAGAATAATGAACATCCAGATCTCATCTTTTTAGACATCCAATTGTCAGACGGTTTGTCTTTTGAAATTTTTGAGCATGTCAATATTTCAAGCGCAATTATTTTTACAACAGCCTATGATGAATATGCCCTCAAAGCGTTTAAGTTAAACAGTATTGATTATTTATTAAAACCAATAGATGAGGATGAATTAAAAACCGCTGTAGATAAATTTCATCAGCAAAATAAGAAACAGACTGAGGTTCAGTTAAATTTTGACGACATAAAAAAATTGCTTGTTAACCCTATTGATCGCAAGTATAAAAAGCGCTTTAGCATAAGGGTTGGTCAGCACTTAAAGATTATCAGTACAGATGAAATTGAATGCTTTTACAGTGAAAATAAGGCTACTTATGTGCATACAAAATCAAACAGACGTTATCTTATGGATGTCTCTTTAGAGCAGGTTCAAAGTGAATTAGACCCTGAGTCTTTCTTTCGAGTAAACAGAACCTTTATTGTGCAACTAAATGCCATAAAAGACATTATCTCTTATACCAATAGCCGCTTGCAGTTGCATCTGAATTCTTTTCAAGAAACTGAGATTATTTTAAGTAGAGAGCGCGTTAGGGAATTTAAGGATTGGATTGATTGATTGTTATGAGTGTTGGGTGGTCGGTGATTGGTGATGGGGGAATGGGTAATTACTAAGCTATAGAGAAGAGAGTAGAGAGAAGAGATTAGGGATAAGAAATGTGACTCACTATCTTCGATACTTTAATCTTTCGACTTTTACAATCATTCTAAAAGAATTTTTGCTTTACTTTAAAATTATATATAATATTACTTGATAAGTTATTAAGTTTATTTTATAGCCTTTCTTTTCTTTAGCTCAGGCATTTGCAACTCTGAGTCTTTCCACCTCTGAGCCCATGCCTGAGGCAGTTAGGTTTATGCCTTTTTTACTTTCGACTTTAGTCTTTAAACTTGTGACTAAAATTCACTTCGTAATTTTTTAATTTTCAATTGTTTAATTGTAAAAATTTTGTAAATTTGCACTCCTTTTTACGAGTACAGATTTGAAAAAGGATTCGAAAAACAAAAATTTATACAAACATCTCTTGATGTTGTTATCGTTAAAAATCTGAATAACAGAAAGATACAAAGTAAATTCAGAATGTCTGAAGAAACAAAAAACACTGCAGAAGAAGCAGTACAAGCAGTTGCTGTTGAGGCAGTAAATCCACAAGAATTTTTAGCAAACTTTGACTGGTACAAATACGAAGAAGGTATTGAAGCAGTTGACGAAGCAAAATTAAAAGAATTTGAAACAGCTTTAGAAGGAACCGTAGGTTTCGTTAATGAGCGTGATGTAATCGAAGGTACCGTTGTAAGACTTACTGATAGAGACGCAATCATTGACATTAACTCTAAATCTGAAGGCGTAATTTCATTAAATGAATTCCGTTACAATCCAAGTTTAGCTGTTGGAGATAAAGTAGAAGTATTGGTTGACAAAAGAGAAGATAGCTCAGGTCAATTGGTATTATCACACAAAAAAGCTCGTGTAATTAAAGCATGGGATAGAGTGAACAATGCTCACGAAACTGGAGAAATCGTTAATGGTTTTGTGAAGTGTAGAACTCGTGGAGGTATGATCGTTGATGTATTCGGAATTGAAGCATTCTTGCCAGGTTCTCAAATCGATGTGAAACCAATCCGTGATTACGATCAATTTGTAGAAAAAACTATGGAATTCAAAGTTGTGAAAATCAACCATGAGTTTAAAAACGTAGTAGTATCTCACAAAGCATTGATCGAAGCCGATTTAGAAGTTCAAAAGAAAGAAATTATCGGTCAATTAGAAAAAGGACAAGTATTAGAAGGTGTTGTAAAAAACATTACTTCTTATGGAGTGTTTGTAGATTTAGGTGGAGTAGATGGATTGATCCATATTACAGACTTATCTTGGTCTAGAATCAATCATCCAAATGAAGTTGTAGAATTAGATCAAAAATTAAACGTTGTAATTTTAGACTTTGATGATAACAAATCTAGAATTCAATTAGGGTTGAAACAATTGTCTGCTCATCCATGGGAAGCTTTAAGCGCTGATTTAAAGGTTGGTGATAAGGTAACTGGTAAAGTAGTAGTATTGGCAGATTACGGTGCGTTTATCGAAGTTTCTGAAGGTGTTGAAGGATTGATTCACGTTTCTGAAATGTCTTGGTCTACACATTTACGTTCTGCTCAAGATTTCGTTAAAGTTGGTGATGAGGTTGAAGCTCAAATCTTAACTTTAGATAGAGAAGACAGAAAAATGTCTTTGGGTATTAAGCAATTACACCCAGATCCATGGACTGACATCACTACCAAATATCCAGTAGGTTCGAAACATAAAGGTACAGTAAGAAATTACACAAACTTTGGTGTATTTGTAGAATTGGAAGAAGGTATTGACGGATTGGTTTATATTTCTGATTTATCTTGGACTAAGAAAATCAAACATCCATCTGACTTTGTAAATGTTGGTGATACTTTAGAAGTTGAAGTATTAGAATTGGATGTAGAAAACCGTAAATTAAATTTAGGTCACAAACAAACTCAAGAGAATCCTTGGGATGGACATGAAGATACTTTCGGAATTGACTCTGTGCACGAAGGAACTATTTCTGAAAAATCAGACAAAGGAGCTACCGTTCTTTTTGCTGATGGAGTAGAAGGTTTTGCACCTAGCCGTTTCTTAGATAAAGAAGATGGAAGTAAATTAGGAAAAGGTGATACTGCAGAATTTAAAGTATTAGAGTTTTCTAAAGAATACAGAAGAATCGTAGTTTCTCATACTTCTATCTTTAAAGAAGAAGAAAAGAAAAACGTAAAAGCTGCTGCTAAAAAAGCTGCTGATGTAGAAAAAACTACATTTGGTGACATTGGTGGATTGGCTGATTTGAAAAAGAAAATGGAGGAAGGTAACTAAGACCCATTTTTTATAGAATTTAAAAGCCGTTGCAATTTGCAACGGCTTTTTTTATGTCGTCATTGCGAGGAATGCCAAACGAATGACGAAGCCTGCCTGACCCGGTAGGCAATTTGTTTAATTGTAGTTCTATTTTAAGGGATTGCCGAGCTTTACTCGCAATGACACTGTCTATTTGTGATTGTTTTTTCATAGGTAGTTTGGTTTTGTCATTCCCTTGAACCTACCTGCCGGCAGGAAAGAGGAATCCATTCTGTTTTAAATTGATTTTGTAGATTCCCAATCACACTTCGACTCCGCTCAGTGGGACAGTTGGGAATGACAACGTTTCTATTTTTCATTCTAATTCAGTACTGTAAGATATTATTTTTCTTTAGCCTTTAGCCTTTAGCCTTTAGTCTTTAGCCTTTTCACTTTGCAACCTGCCTAAAGCGGCAGGCAAGCTTTGCTGCTTTTCTACTTTGATTAATACTGACCTTTCAACTTTTAACTTTTAAACTTTATAACTTCCTTCTTTTCATTTATCTTTGTTCACACAATAAAAATTTGCATGACCTTAATTAAATCAATCTCAGGAATTAGAGGAACCATTGGTGGAAACACAGGGGATAATCTCACACCTATAGATGCCGTAAAATTTGCTTCTGCTTATGGAGCATTTATTTTAGAAAGAAACAAAGAGAAGACAGATATCACCGTTGTCATTGGAAGAGATGCGCGTATTTCTGGTAAAATGATTTCTAGCTTGGTGGCCAATACCTTAGTGGGTTTAGGGATCAATGTAGTAGACTTAGGCCTATCAACCACACCAACCGTTGAGGTAGCAGTGCCTTTAGAAAAGGCAGATGGAGGAATTATTCTAACTGCTTCTCACAATCCAAAACAATGGAATGCCTTAAAATTGTTAAATGAAAAAGGAGAATTCTTAAATGGAGAAGAAGGGGAGTTAATTTTGCAAATGGCAGAAAATGAGGATTTTACTTTCGCAGAGGTAGATGATTTAGGTAGTTATACAAAAGACAATACTTATTTACAAAAACACATACAGGAAGTACTAAATTTAGAATTAGTTGATGTTGAAGCCATTCAAAAAGCCAAGTTTAAAGTGGTGGTTGATGGTGTAAATTCTACAGGTGGGATTTTTATTCCTGCTTTGTTAAAAGCCTTGCATGTAAATTGTATCGAATTGTATTGTACACCAAACGGGCAGTTCCCGCACAATCCAGAACCCTTAAAAGAACACCTAACTGATATCTCAGAATTGGTAGTCAAAGAAGGCGCTGATTTAGGGATTGTTGTAGATCCAGATGTGGACCGATTGGCCTTGATTTCTGAAGATGGTTCTATGTTTGGAGAAGAATATACCTTGGTGGCTTGTGCCGATTATGTATTGGGAAGATTAGGTGGTGGAAACACCGTTTCTAATTTATCATCCTCAAGAGCCTTGCGTGATGTTACCGAAAAACATGGTGGAACCTATACAGCTTCTGCAGTGGGAGAGGTAAATGTGGTCATTAAAATGAAAGAAACCAATACGGTTATTGGAGGAGAAGGTAATGGAGGAATCATTTATCCAGCGTCACATTACGGAAGAGATTCTTTAGTGGGTGTGGCTTTGTTTTTATCGCATTTAGCGCATCAAAAAATGTCTTGTAAGGCATTAAGAGACTCGTATCCAAGTTACTTTATGAGTAAGAATAAAATTCAATTAACGCCACAAATTAATGTTGATGAGGTTTTAGCCACCATGGCTGCGAACTATCAGCATGAAGATGTAAATACCATTGATGGAGTAAAAATTGATTTTGCCAATGAGTGGGTTCATTTGCGCAAATCGAACACAGAACCAATTGTACGAATCTATACAGAAAGTACATCGCAAGAGCAAGCTGATGTTTTAGCAAAACGATTCATAAAAGAAATAGAGTATGTTATTGCATAAAAAAGTCATTAAAATATTTGTAGTCGCATTTTTAATGTTGCTAAATGTTGCACCTCTTTTTTCACAGAAAAAGGCGCAATACCAACAAAATAATAAAGGGAAATTTTATGTGTATTGGGGCTGGAACCGCGGTACCTATTCCAATTCAGACATACGTTTTAAAGGTGCAAATTATGATTTCACCTTATCTGATGTAACAGCAAATGACCGACCTACCAAATTTGGTTTTGACCCATATTTTAGATTGGATCGTATTACCATTCCACAAACCAATTATAGAATTGGATACTTTTTTAAAGAAAATTACACCATTTCTATTGGGGTAGATCATATGAAGTATGTGATGAATGCCAATCAAAATGTAAAGATCAATGGAACCATCAATACAGGTTCACCGTATGATAAGGTATACACCAATGAGAATATTACTTTGGTAGAAGACTTTTTAACTTTTGAGCATACAGACGGATTAAACTATATCAATGTAGAAGTAAAAAGATTTGATGACTTTAGTTATGTGTTTGGTTTGAATACCAAAAACCTTCAAATCAATTTAACAGAAGGAGTAGGAGTTGGAATGTTGTTTCCAAAATCGAATACAAAATTGCTTAATAATGAGCGCTATGATGAATTTCATGTGGCAGGTTGGGGTGCTTCTGCAAGTGTTGGTATTAATATTACCTTCTTAAAACATTTCTTTATACAATCTGATGTAAAAGCAGGATATATTAATATGTCAGACATTAGAACAACTAAGAACCCTGCAGACTCTGCATCTCAAAGCTTTACTTTTATTGAAAACACGCTAGTTTTTGGCGGTAGATTTAGATTATTTTAATCCATTAGCACATGCAATCATTAGAAAAATATTTCAATCAATTTAGAAATCATATTGTTGGTGTAAATCAAACCTTCAGTTCTCCTTACGGTGAACAGCAATTAATTTATACAGATTGGACTGCAAGCGGACGTTTGTACAGACCTATCGAAGAAAAATTATTGAATGAATTTGGTCCTTTTGTTGCCAATACACATACCGAAACAGCTACTAGTGGTGCTGCTATGACTTTAGCCTATCATGAGGCTAGAGGAATTATTAAACGCCATGTAAATGCTGGCTCTAATGATGTGTTGATTACTGAAGGTTCTGGAATGACGGGTGTTGTGAACAAGTTTCAGCGTATTTTAGGCTTAAAAGTTACTGAAAGTTTAAAAGAATTTACACAGGTTCCTGATGAGCTAAGACCGATCGTCTTTGTTTCGCATATGGAGCATCATTCAAATCAAACCTCTTGGCTGGAAACCATTGCAGATGTTGTTGTGATTCCTTGTAATGAAGAAGGTTTAATATGTTTAAATAGCTTTGATAAATTAATCAAAGAACACGAAGATAGACCTATTAAAATAGCCTCTATAACCGCCTGTTCTAACGTGACCGGAATCAAGACAAATTATCATCAGATTGCAAAAATTATACATGGGTATAATGGTTTGTGTTTTGTAGATTTTGCTTGCTCTGCACCTTATGTAGACATCAATATGCATCCTGATGACCCAGAGGCCAATCTCGATGCAATTTTCTTTTCTCCACATAAATTTTTGGGAGGACCAGGTACTTCTGGAGTCTTAATTTTCAATAAAAAATTATATAAGAATTTGGTGCCAGACAATCCAGGAGGAGGGACGGTAAGTTATACCAATCCTTGGGGTGATCACGATTATTTTGATGATGTAGAAACCAGAGAAGATGGAGGAACACCTGCTTTTATGCAAACGATTAAAATTGCCTTGTGTGTCTTGTTAAAAGAACAGATGGGGACCGATAAAATTAAAGCAAGAGAAGACGAGATTAATGAAATGATCTTTAAAACGCTTGAATCGATTCAAAATTTAAAAGTATTGGCAGCCGATCATAAAAATCGTTTGGGCATATTTTCTTTTTATGTAGAAAATGTTCATTTTAATATGATTGTAAAGTTGTTAAATGATCGTTATGGAATCCAAACTAGAGGAGGCTGTTCTTGTGCAGGTACCTACGGACACTTTTTGTTAAATGTTGATCAGCAAACTTCTAAGGCGATTGAGAAACAAATCATCGAAGGTTGCTCTGTAGAAAAACCAGGATGGGTACGTTTGTCTATACATCCAACCATTACTGATGAAGAGGTGCAATTTATTTGCAATGCCTTAAAAGAAGTTTGTGCGAATGTGTCAGAGTGGTCATTAGACTATGACTATGACATGGAGCACAATGATTATAAACATAGGAATGCCATTTCTATAGAAAAAGAATTGGTAGACAGTTGGTTTTCAAAAATCTAAGGGTAATTTACTAAACTATAAAGGTGCTTTATCCTTGTGTTTAAAGCGTTTGTGAGACCATAAATAGAATTCTGGAGCCTTTTTAATATGGGCTTCTGTCATTCTTAAATAGGTGTTGGTAATGGTATTCGCTGCTTCTTGTTTCGGGTTTTCTGTAATCAACTCAAAGCTAGATTGATAATAGCCTCTTTTAATTCTTGTAGTGTTCATATTGACCACAGCAAAATCAAATTTTTTCGAAATCATCTCTGCTCCAGTAAATATGGGAACGTTTATATTTAAAAATGGTGCCCAAAACTGATTTTTTTGCAGCATCGGCGATTGATCGCTCACCAATAAATACAAACCTTGTTGTTGGTCCTTCACATTTTTAACAATGGTCTTAATAATTTCTGTTTGGGTAGACCAAGGTGAGCCTAAGGTATTGTCTTGAAGCTTTAAAGAAACCTGATTTGGGGCGCTTCCAGTAGTATCACTCGAAGCCACATATATCTTTAAAGAAAAGGTATGGTTTGTAGATAAATCAAAATTAACGGGGACATCAAAACGAACATTGGCATATTGCCCTCCAGAATCGACATATCTTAAAACCGTTGCAGAAGTATTGATTCCAACTTTAAACGGATTTGCAAATGAGGTATTAATTGCACAAGCATCACCAAACCAACTTGTGATGGTTCCAGCTCCTTCAAAATTGTCTTCAACTTTTTGCGAAACAGCAGTTGCAGAAAAAAGAAGAAAGAAAAAAAGTGTTGGAATTTTTAAGTAAGAGGTCATGTTAGGCTTTTTTTCAAATTAAGAACATCGAGCGCTTCTACACAAAAAAAGCACCCCTACAAAAACCATACATGAAAAAAAATCTCTTAGTGAGACTAAGAGATTTTGTTTTTAATGCTATTTAGAAATAAAGCTATCTGTTTTTTTATCATAACCATAAGGGCAATGCTTGCAGCCACTTTTACAGCAATATCCTCTTCTTAAGTGGTATTTCTCTGTAAAAACCCGATAGCCTTGCTCGTTTACATAATAGTCACCTTCTTCAGGTTCTAAGGGTTTATTATACATACTGCAATACTACGAATTTCAAATTATTTTTTAGATCCTGGTGGGTAATTAGAAAGGATTTCTTTTACAAATTCTTTTATTTTCTCTTGCTTTTTCTCCACATTTCCGGCTCTTAAAGCTCCGGTTCCGATTCCTTGCCAAACCAATTGTTTTTCTTTGGCGTCAATCAAATCAATAAAGAGGGTGCCCTCTGTATATTTGGTCACGAGTACTCTGTTGTCTATTCCATAATACATAGGGTACCAAAATGGGTCTCGAAAGCCATTATTCATATTTGTTACATCCACTCTGTTTCGAGATTTTGCATAAATACTCACTAATAAATCAGGATTGTTGGATTTTCTAAATCCCTTGGCTAACAATTCTGTTTCTATGGCTCTTAAAATTCTGCGTTTATCCAAATCAGAAATTTCTGTTTTATCAATGCCAGTTTTATAAAAGGCAAAGGACTTGTAAGTTTTAAAATCTTTCTCAGTGTCATAATCAGTACTAACGCGAACAGCGCTGCATGAAGATAAAACCAAAACCAGTAAAAATGTGATTTGATGAAAAGGTTTCATTTGTTTTTATTTTTAGGTTATACTTATTTATTTTTAGGTTATACTTAGATTAAGAGCAAGAAGCGTACCAAAAGCCTCTATTTAGCCCGATTTTTACAAATGCTTTATAAACCTTCAAGGAAGTCTGCATTTTTTTGAAAATTCCGTAAATTGCACTCGCAAAAAAATAGAAAATTTACGAATGGAACAAATTACACCTTATACACCGATATACAAAGTAAGAATCGTTACTGCTGCTTCTTTATTTGATGGCCATGATGCTGCCATCAATATAATGAGAAGAATTATTCAAGCAACCGGTGTAGAAGTAATTCACTTAGGACATGATAGAAGTGTGGAAGAAGTAGTGAATTGTGCAATACAAGAAGATGCCAATGCTATAGCAATGACGTCATACCAAGGAGGACATACGGAGTATTTTAAATACATGTATGACCTATTGAAAGAAAAAGGTGCCAGTCATATTAAAATATTTGGCGGCGGTGGCGGTGTCATCCTTCCTGAAGAAATTAAAGAATTAATGGATTACGGAATTACGCGTATCTATTCTCCAGATGATGGTCGCGAAATGGGATTGCAAGGCATGATTAATGACTTGGTAAAACAATCTGATTTTGCTGTAGGCGATGTGCTCAATGTAGACATTAAAGAATTAGCAAATAAAAACGTAGGAAGCATTGCTAGGGTGATTTCTTCGGCAGAAAACTTCCCAGAGGTAGCCAAAGAAACTTTGGATAAAATCCACGTAAAAAATAAAAATTCAAAAACACCTGTGCTCGGAATTACTGGAACGGGTGGCGCAGGAAAATCAAGCTTGGTTGATGAGTTGGTTCGTCGTTTTTTAATTGATTTTCCAGAAAAAACAGTAGGATTAATCTCAGTCGATCCTTCAAAAAGAAAGACAGGTGGAGCATTATTGGGTGATCGTATTCGTATGAATGCCATTAATGACTCACGAGTTTATATGCGCTCTTTAGCCACACGTCAATCCAATTTGGCCTTGTCTAAATATGTCAATGAGGCCGTGCAGGTATTAAAAGCCGCTGAGTTTGACTTGATTATTTTAGAAACATCAGGTATTGGACAATCTGATACCGAAATTATAGAACATTCTGATACCTCTTTATATGTAATGACTCCAGAATTTGGAGCGGCAACTCAATTGGAAAAAATTGACATGCTTGATTTTGCCGATTTAGTGGCTATTAATAAGTTTGACAAAAGAGGTGCTTTAGATGCCATTCGAGATGTAAAAAAACAATACATGCGCAACAACAATTTGTGGCATGTACACATGGATGATATGCCAGTTTTTGGAACCATTGCCTCTCAGTTTAACGACCCTGGCATGAATACCTTGTACAAACGTATTATGGATGTCTTGGTTGAAAAAACGGGTGTTGATTTAAAATCGAACATGGAAATCACCAAAGAAATGTCCGAAAAAATATATGTGATTCCTCCAAGCAGGGTTCGTTACTTGTCGGAAATTTCTGAAAATAATAGAGCCTATGATAAAAAGGTGGATGAGCAAGTTGTGGTGGCTCAAAAGCTCTATGGTATTTTCCAAACTATTTTGTCTCTTACAACTGTCACGTCGAGCGCAGTCGAGACGTCTCTTTTAACAAAATTTGGGCTTGACAATGATGAAGTTCTATCTCTCGACTCCGCTCGAGATGACAAGGAATTTATCAAGCTACTTTTAGCTCAATTTGAGAAAGTAAAACTAAACTTTGATCCGTTAAATTGGGAAATTATTTTAAACTGGAGTGACACGGTTCAGAAATACAAAGACCCCATTTATACCTTTAAAGTACGTGACAAGGAAATTAATATTAAAACACACAGTGAGTCTTTATCGCATTCACAAATTCCGAAGGTAGCTTTGCCTAAATACCAAGCATGGGGAGATTTATTGCGTTGGAATTTACAAGAGAATGTTCCTGGAGAATTTCCGTTTGCTTCGGGTCTATACCCTTTTAAAAGAACCGGTGAAGATCCTACTAGAATGTTTGCAGGTGAAGGAGGGCCAGAAAGAACTAATAGACGTTTCCATTATGTAAGTTTAGGCATGGATGCAAAACGTTTGTCTACTGCTTTTGACTCTGTAACCTTATATGGGAATGATCCAGGCTTAAGACCTGATATTTATGGTAAAATAGGAAATGCAGGTGTTTCTATCTGTTGCTTAGACGATGCTAAAAAATTATATTCTGGCTTTGATTTAAGTCATGCCATGACCTCTGTTTCGATGACTATTAATGGACCAGCACCTATGTTGCTTGGTTTCTTTATGAATGCTGCCATCGATCAGAATTGTGAAAAATACATTAAAGAACACAAATTAGAAAAACAAGTAGAAGCCAAATTTAAGGAGGTCTATGATTCTAAAGGATTAAATAGACCTGTGTATCAAGGTCCTTTACCAGAAGGAAACAGCGGTTTGGGATTAATGCTACTGGGCTTAACTGGAGATCTTGTTTTACCGGCTGATGTGTATCAAAAAATTAAAACGGAGACCTTATCTCAGGTTCGAGGAACAGTTCAGGCAGATATATTAAAAGAAGATCAGGCGCAAAACACTTGTATTTTTTCTACAGAATTTGCTCTCCGTTTGATGGGGGATGTTCAAGAGTATTTTATTGAAAAACAAGTTCGTAATTTCTATTCGGTATCTATTTCTGGTTATCATATTGCCGAGGCAGGAGCCAATCCAATTACCCAATTAGCCTTGACCTTATCAAATGGATTTACCTATGTCGAATATTATTTATCTAGAGGGATGGACATCAATAAATTCGGACCGAATTTATCTTTCTTTTTCTCTAACGGAATTGACCCAGAATATTCTGTGATTGGTCGTGTGGCTAGAAAGATTTGGGCAAAAGCCATGAAATACAAATACGGAGCCAATCCAAGAGCTCAGATGTTGAAATATCATATTCAAACCTCTGGACGTTCTTTACATGCGCAAGAAATCGACTTTAATGATATCAGAACCACTTTACAGGCTCTGTATGCCATTAATGATAACTGTAATTCACTACATACCAATGCTTATGACGAAGCCATTACAACACCTACAGAAGAATCTGTAAGAAGAGCGATGGCCATTCAGCTCATCATTAACAAAGAATTGGGCTTAACCAAAAATGAGAACCCAATTCAGGGGTCGTTTATTATTGAGGAATTGACTGATTTGGTAGAAGAAGCTGTATTGTCAGAGTTTGATAGAATTACAGAACGTGGTGGTGTGTTAGGTGCTATGGAAACCATGTACCAACGAAGTAAAATACAAGAAGAAAGCTTGTACTATGAAACTTTAAAACACAATGGGGAGTTCCCTATAATTGGGGTGAATACCTTCTTAAGTTCTAAGGGGTCACCAACGGTGCAACCAGCAGAGGTTATTAGAGCCACTGAAGAAGAAAAACAATTCCAAATTCAAACCAAAGACTTATTAAACAAAGCCAATGACGGAAAAGTTCAGGAGCAATTGGCGATTTTACAAGAAGCCGCGGTTCAGAATGAAAACCTATTTGACAAGTTAATGGAAGCCACAAAATTTTGTTCTTTAGGTCAAATTACAGAAGCCCTATTTAAAGTAGGTGGACAATATAGAAGAAACATGTAAGCAGAGAACCGATTTTTGTAAAAACAAAAATCGTGTGAATGGCTTATCCTGCGCGAAAGCGGAGGATCTAACCTATAAAAAAGCAGCACTGTAAAAAAGTGCTGCTTTTTTTTGCATCTTTTTCACACCTTTTATGTCTATTAGATGAACTTAAAAATATTCAATATGAAAAATTCTAATTGTACTTGTAACTGCGATGGTTGTAAAACTGGAAGCTGTGCAAATTGCAACTGCGAAAACTGCTCTTGTAATAATTGTAATTGTTAAACTATAAAATGTCATGCGAGGAAGAATGACGCGGCAATCTTATCAAATTGAAAGATTACTTCAATCGTGCCTCTTTCGCAATGACAAAAACTATAATTATTAACATGCTGTTAGTTCGAGTGAAATTGTTAGAAACTGAGCGGAGTCGAAGTTGAAACAATTTTGTGTCGAGAACTTAGTATTAGAAACTTCTCGATACAATTTTCTCCGAAAATCACTCGAAGTGACAACGTATGAAAAGAAAATGCTCATTATTGAGATTCCTAAAAACTATCTTCCTTTCTTCTTCTTTATTGGAGCTCTAGAAACTTTCTTTTTACGTCGATTAAAAGGAACGGCATCATCAAAGGTATGATTGGTCTTTTCTGCTGCAGTATTCTTTTTCCATGAATTGGTTTCAGGTAAAAGTACTTTTAGCAAATCAGTACGACCTACCTTACTCAATGTGTTTCGAATCCAATCTTTGTTTTCCTTTTTATACCAAAAGAAAAATTTGTGCTGATCTTCTTTCTCATTTTTGGTTCTTGGAGTTTTAACAGGCTGTAAAGTGTATGGGTGATAACCACTATAATAAATAACCGTAGCCACTGTCATAGGAGTTGGTGTAAATCCTTGCACTTGTTCTAATTGAAATCCTAAGTTTTTAGTTTCGGCGGCAAGGTTCGCCATATCTTCTAGTTCACTAGCTGGATGACTCGAAATAAAATAAGGGATCAATTGTAAATTCAATTTTTTCTTTAAATTGATTCGGTCAAAGCGTTCTTTAAACTTATGAAAATAACTAAACGATGGTTT
>CBFHUV010000037.1:0-17588 GCA_965659055.1 Polaribacter sp. | reverse complement strand
CGTTCTTTGTTTCGAGTTGAAAAGAATAAATAAAATACTCCAAAAATGCTCCCGAAAATTACTGCTAATACTGCTACTGCATCCATGTGTTATTGTTTTAAATTTAATGATTAATTTTAATGCGTTTACCCATAGGACTTTAATCTTTTCATAAAGGTTACAAAAAAAATAAAAAAAATTTTTTAAAAGAGTTTGTAACCTTTATAAATAAATAGCAGTCAAAGATATAAATGACTAAACTAACTGAAGAATATTATATTGCAAAGACCTTAAAAGGCGATGCAAATGCCTTTGCTTATTTAATTGATAAGCACAAAGGGTTGGTGTATTCTTTGACCTTAAAAATGCTTAAAAATAAAGAGGAAGCAGAAGAGGTAGCTCAAGACGTATTTATAAAGGCTTATACCAATTTAGCAAAGTTTAAAGGGGATGCGAAATTTTCGACCTGGTTGTATAAAATAGGATATTATGCCTGTTTGGATACTTTAAAAAAGAATTCTAATTTGCAATACAACAGTCCTATCGATGAAATTAATATTAATTATATTTCTGATGTAGAAACGGTTTTAGATGGCATTGAAAGAGAAGAAAGAGCAAGAGTAATTTCCGATTGTATGGAAAAGTTACCTGAAGATGAAAAAGCAATTTTATTGTTTTTCTATTTTAAAGAATTAAGTTTGAAAGAAATTATTGAAATAACTTCTTTGACAGAAGCAAATGTTAAAGTAAAATTACACAGGGCTCGTAAAAGATTACTGAGCATTGTAAAAAATCATGTTGAACCAGCTTTATTAGAGAATTATGGGAGAAAATAAACATATGAAAGAATTAGATGCTTTTGCGAAAAAGTATTTAGCAGAGTTGCCAGAAAACGTTCCTTCTGCTAATTTTACGGCTAATGTAATGAAGAACATTGAACAGTTGGCAGCTGCTAAAAAGACTATGGTTTATAAACCACTGATTTCTTTGAAAGGATGGTTATTCATTGTAATTGCTATTTCTGGGGTATTGTTTCGATCAATGAAATCAACAACGAAAGAAATTTTTACACTTCCTGAGATGAATTTTTCTTTTTTGGAGCAACTTAATTTTACATCTTATATTGAACAAATTTCCATTTCAAGCACAACGGCAAGTATCGTTCTTGTTTTTGGATTTATGTTCTTGATACAGATTCTTTACTTAAAAGGATTTTACACACGAAAATTCAATTTTTAATCTGCCACCAAAGCCAATTGAGTTCCTTTTGGATTGACGATGATTCTTGTGATGTTTTTATGTGTTTTAAACACATGAAAAATACGCCAAATTGTATCTGTTTTTGGATTGAACTGCATAATGGTATTCCCATTTGCAAGCAATAGGGTTCCATTTGGTAGCCAACAAATGTCTTCTTTGTTTTTTAGACTGTTAACTATTTTTTTTGTTTCTCCAGTATTGGGATTTAAGGAACGTACTTCCCAAGTATTATGTTGTTTACTTATATAACTTATTAGTTTTGTGTTCGGGATTTTGTGTACAGAACGACCTACTTTTTTCTGGATGGTGGTGTTTTTCTTGGAGACCAAATTGCTCATAATTAAATCCAAATTTTCTCCGACAATAACCACGTTTACCGCTGTATTTTTATCATACCACATGGGGTATGCAACTTTTAAATCAGGTATAATTTCTGTGTTATTACCAGTTTTAAAATTATATCGATAAAATCGTTGCAAACCATCGGTATCCAAGCGAACGGCAGAAACATCTTTTGTTTTGGGGATGCGCTGAGGCGAATATTCACCTCCTTTGGGTGTGTTATTTATAAAGCGTATTTTACCGTTTTTTATGTTGTAAGCAGCGATATCGGTTTGTTGGTTTCTTGTTGAAGAAAAGAGAAGTATATTTTTTGAATAAAAATGCGGCTGACTGTCATAACCAAGGTTGTTGGATACGTTTCTTCCAAGTCCTACAGAGAAGTTGTTTTTTTGTTTATTTAGTTGGTATATATACACTTCAGTATTACTTTGAGAAACTATAATTTGACTGAAAAGAAGAAACAATAGAATTGCTGAGTTAAGCTTAAATTCGAATTTCATAAAATAATTTTTTAATTTTTAATAGCGCTAAGTTCTCTTTGAATTGTTGAGACTACTTGAAATAGTTTCCGATATAAACTTAATTTTTTGGCATCTGAAGTATTTACTTGAATTGCGATAGCAAATTTATGGTCTGGATAATACAGCATATTGCTAATATAACCGGGAAAGAATCCACTATGTCCATAGGTCATGCCCATTGGTGTATTTCTTATATGAACGCCTAAACCCCAAGTTCCGCCAAGTCCTTTAGCTTCTATGCCGTTAAAAAAATCGCTTAAAAGAGATTTTGAAAACATGGCCCCTTCGTAAATTAATTTACCTGCTTTTGCCAAGTCTGTCGCATTTTCAACAAAGCCACCTCCGGCCCATTCAAATTGTACATTGTATTTGTAGTTTCCGTTTTCTAAAACAGCTCCAGGAAACAAAGGATCGTTTGGAGCATTATAACCTGCCACTAGTCCTGGTATCATTCTGCTGATCTGTGGACTAACAGTTTTAAGGTTAAAGGGGTCTAAAACATTTTTTTGTACATAATCATACATACTTGTTTTGGCTACTTTTTCTAATACCATTGCTAAAATAATATAGTTGGTATCGGCATAAGCGAAACTTGTTCCCGCCTCAAACAAAGGTTTCTCATCAAAGACATAGGTTAATAATTCTTTTGGTGTCCATTGTTTGTCGGCATTTTTATGAATATCTATTTGAAATTGAGGTGCATAGACATATCTTGAAATTCCACTTGAATGCTGCATTAAATGCCTAACTGTAATGCTTTCATGGTTTTGAATTTTTGTAAACCAAGCAAACTCACCCAAATAGTCCATTATTTTAGCGTCTAGACTTAACTTTTTTGTTGCTACCAATTGCATAATCGCAGCAGAAACAAATATTTTACCTGTGCTACCACCTAACATTCTAGCATTGGGCTGCATTTTTATGGTCTTCGCCTCATTGACATAGCCCAAAGCAAAACTTAATACCTGGCCTTCCGGTAAAACGACACCAATGGTAGCTCCACCAAAATCTGTGTCTTTGTTATATATAGAATCTAATTTTAGTGCTATAGAATTTTTTATTTTTTCAAGTTCATTGGCTGTTTGAAAAGCATCAATTGAGCCGAATATGAACATAAACAAGAAGGTAAGTAGAAATTTATTTTTCATCTTTAATAATTATTGAGACATAGTAATCAAAGATAGTAAAAAGTATTTCTAAGTACTAGAGTTCCTAATAGCAAGAATATTTTAAGAATTTGTAGCGGGCAACTCCCTTTTACTCGAAATAAAGTTAAAGACTTCACGAATGGTTTTTCTTCTGATTTTTCGCTGCATATCCATATCTACAAGCTTCAATGTATATTGAAATTTCAATTCTAGAAAATCTGCCTTCATTTCAACTACTTTTAGATTGTAGGTTTTGGGCTCTATGTATTGGCTAAAACTTTTCAAGGAGGTAATAATTTCCTTCTCTAGTTGTTCTATATTATCAATATATTTTAATGCTATTTGAAAATCAACGGTCATAAAACGGGCATCTTTCTTTGTGTAGTTGATAATTTCGTTATTATGAACTTTGGTGTTTGGGATGATTACGATGTCATCATCATCATTGAGTATTTTTACTTTTAACATACTAATTTCGACAACTTTACCCTTCTGATGATCAATTTTTACATAATCAGCAATTTCAAAAGTATTGGAAAAGCTTAGATAGATTCCACTAATAAAATCAGCGATATACTCTTTTGAAAGTATGGCGATGGCTGCTGCTACAATAGTTAAAGAGGTGATTAAATCTTTAGGGTTTACACCGCTAAAAATACTAATCACCATAACTACAGCTGCGATTCCAATGGTAAAGTCTGCTATGTTTTCAATCCCAAAATGAACATTGTTTTTTTTATTGAAAGGAATTTTATTTTTTTTGGAGTAGCCATACTTGGCTAAGTTGGCAATAAAAACAGCAGAAATATAATAAATAGCGAAGGCAATAAAAGACTGTAGTTCGTTGTGTTTACTTATAAAGTTAGCAGTTACTTCATTAAAAAATTTCAGATACAAGGTGCCCATTAAGAGAATGGGATACATGATAAACTTCCACTTAATATTCATTAGACTTCGTTTTAATCAAAGATAGTGAAAAGAAGTATTCAGTCGAAAAATAAAGAAATGAAAGACTTTATTAAGTTATGAAAGTGAGTCATACTTTAAATAAAGTATATGATTTGGATTGTAGTGTGTTTTGGAAATTTCAAAATCAAAACTTCCTACTTTTTGAAAGCCTACTTTTTCATAAAATTTGATGGCTCTATAGTTTTCTACCCAAACGGCCAACCAAAGACCAACCTGATTATTTTCTTTGGATAAGGAGACATTAAAATCAAATAAAACTTTTCCTAAATCTAAACCATAATACTCTTTTAACAAATAAAGGCGCTCTAATTTTGTGATGTTTTGAGCGGCAATATTGGTGTTTGGACAATTGAACACAATCTTTGAGTAACCTGCAATTTGATTCTTGTAATAAATAAGATGGTATTGATATGCTGGATTTGATAATTCTGCTTCAAAAACAACTTCGTTAAAGCTTTTTGATACATAGGCATCAATATCTTTTTTTGGAGCACTATGCCCATGGGCTGGTAAAAAAGACTCTTTAGCAATATTACTGATTAATCTGGCCTGGTCTTTCGACGCTTTAACTATGGAAAACATGACTTTTCTAGATGAAAATTTAGCAAGCGAATGTACTATTTTTTAATATAAAAGCCGCCCTGTTTTTACAAGGCGGTTTTGGGTTTGTTTGTCATTGCGAATGTAATGAAGCAATCTTCTAATAAATAACAGATTACTTCGCTATCGCTCATAATGACGTTTTATTTTATGAGATTTACATGTCCTTTGTTCTCGACTCCGCTCGAACTGACATTTCTCTCAATAACGCTGGGTGCTTATTTTATCAACTCGTAAGAACGTTTGATAAAGTTGGTTAACTCTTCACCATGCAATAAGTTTTGAGATAACTTGGCCAAATCAAAAGCTTGCTTAATTAAGCGTTCTTGTTTTTTAGCTGTTTTGGTGTTTAAAATTTCACCTATCAATTCATGATTGGTATTGACCACCAAATTATACATTTCTGGTAAATTACCCATTCCCATCATGCCACCACCAGTAGCGCTCATTTCTTTCATTCTACGCATAAACTCTGGTACCGTAATTAAGAAAGGAGACGCCGAAGAATCTAAGGCTTCCAATTGAACTGTATACGTAGCTTTTGGAACTGCTGCTTCAATAATTGGTTTTAAGGTTTCTTTTTCCTCATCAGACAATTTAGAAATAACAGTGTCGTCTTTTTTAATTAAATTATCAATATGATCAGCATCAACACGTGCAAATTTAATTTTCTCACCAGACGTTTCTAGCTTTTGAATTAAATGCCCAACAATAGGAGAATCTAACAATAAAACTTCATAGCCTTTTGCTTTTGCATCTACAATATAACCATGCTGTGCATCTTTGTTTGCTGCATATAACAACACATGGTTGCCGTCTTTATCTGTTTGAGCGTCTTTGGTTTTTTCTAACAGCTCATCATAAGTAAAATAGGTATTGTCTACTGTAGGGTATAGGGCAAAGCTTTTTGCCTTGTCAAAGAACTTGTCTTCTGACAACATACCGTATTCAATAATAACCTTTATGTCATTCCATTTTGATTCAAAATCCTCTCTGTTGTTTTTAAATAATGAGGCTAATTTGTCGCCAACTTTTTTGGTGATATAGCCAGATATTTTCTTAACCGCACCGTCTGCTTGCAAATAAGAACGAGAAACGTTTAAAGGAATGTCTGGAGAATCAATAACCCCTTTTAGCATTTGTAAAAAGTCAGGAACAATTCCTTCTACATTGTCTGTTACGAAGACTTGGTTTTGATACAACTGAATCTTATCCTTTTGCATGTCCATGTTTGGACTCAACTTAGGGAAGAATAAAATACCTGTTAAGTTAAAAGGATAATCGACATTTAAATGAATATGAAACAAGGATTCCTCAAATTGCATTGGATACAATTCTCTATAGAAATCAGCGTAATCTTCGTCATTTAAGTCTGCAGGAGTTTTCGTCCAGGCAGGTGATGTATTATTGATAATATTATCTACATCAATTTGTTTATGTGGTTCCGTGGTTTCTTTACCGTCTTTGTCTTTGGTTGTTTTAGGTGTAAAATCAGGATCATTTACTTTTTTCGTCCCAAATTTAATTGGCACCTGGTTGAAACGATTGTACTTGGTTAAAAGCCCTTTAATTTTACTTTCTTCTAAAAATTCTGTAGAATCATCTGCGATATGTAAAATGATTTCAGTTCCTCTATCCGTTTTGTCATGAGCATCTAAAGTAAACTGTGGTGAACCATCACAAGTCCAATGTGCAGCAGGGTCATCTTTATAAGATTTGGTAATAATTTCTACTTTTTTGGCAACCATAAAAGCAGAATAGAAGCCCAATCCAAAATGACCTATGATTCCAGCTTCATTGTCTTTATACTTATCTAAAAATTCTTCAGCTCCTGAGAATGCGATTTGGTTAATGTATTTTTCAACCTCATCTGCAGTCATTCCCAGACCTTGATCTTTAATAGTTATCGTTTTGTTTTTTTTGTCGATGCTTACCTCAATTTTAGCATCTCCCAATTCCACTTTTGCCTCTCCAATGGCAATTAAATGTTTCAATTTTGAAGTTGCATCTGTTCCGTTAGAAATTAACTCACGTAAAAATATTTCGTGATCAGAATACAAGAATTTTTTAATTAACGGAAAAATGTTTTCAACCGACACATTAATGTTTCCTTTACTCATAATTTTATCTTTTTTTAAAATTTATGTCTCATCGAGTGTAATTTAGAAGTCTTAGAAATTAAAATTCACTCAAACTGACAGTTCGTTATTTTTGATTACCTATAGTCAAAAAAAATACCAAAAAACAATTCGTGACAAGATGACACAAAAAAACGTCAACATAGGTACATGTTGACGTTTCGATAAGTTAGATTAGTTGATTGTTAGTTTGCTAATCAGTTGATAATGGTAAATATATAAATAAATTGTAATTATTTCAAAACCATTTTTATTGTTTTAATTTTTTAATGCCTTTTTGGTGGTATTTATGGTCGGTCTGTTTTTAACATGTTTCTCTAACCATTGATCCTGCTCCCATAGCATGTGCATGATGGACTCTTTAGCTTGATACCCATGACTCTCTTTAGGAAGCATCACCAAACGAACCGGGGCTCCTACACCTTTTAAGGCATTAAAGTATCGTTCACTTTGCAAAGGATAAGTTCCTGAATTATTATCAGCAACTCCATGAATTAGTAATAAAGGAGTTTTCATTTTGTCAGCATGCATAAATGGAGACATGTCGTAATATACTTCCGGAGATTCCCAATAGCTTCGTTCTTCACTCTGAAAACCAAAGGGAGTTAAGGTTCTGTTATAGGCACCACTTCTGGCAATACCAGCAGCAAAAAGATTGGAATGAGATAACAAGTTTGCAGTCATAAAGGCGCCATAACTATGGCCTCCAACAGCAACTTTATTTCTGTCGATATACCCCAACTTATCCACAGCATCAATAGCCGCTTTTCCGTTTCCAACCAATTGAGATCTAAAACTATCATTAGGTTCATTAGAGCCTTCACCCACAATAGGAAAAGCAGCATTATCTAAAACAACATATCCTTTGGCAATCCAGTAAATAGGTGAACCCCACGACGGATACACAAAACGATTTGGGTTTGTGGTACTCTGAGAAGCACTAGATTTGTCCTTATATTCTCTTGGGTAAGCCCACAAAATCATTGGATATTTTTTGCCTTTCTCATAATTTAACGGAAGATATAAAGTGCCTTCTAAATCCAAACCATCCCCTCTTTTGTAACTAATTACACGTTTGTTGACATTTTCTAATTTTTTAAATGGATTTTCAAATGCTGTAATGGCTTTGAGGTCATTCTTTTTATTGATGTTTCGGATATAGTAATTTGGGTACTCAGTTTGCGCTTCAATTCGAACTAGGATTTCTCCTTTTTTCATATCGATAGCTGAATTCAAACTTTCTAATTTGTCTGTATATTCCGATTGGTATACCCGTTTTGTTTTGTTCGATTTTACGTTGTACTCATCAATAAATGGAAACTGTCCTTTTTCTGAAAACCCATCACCCATCAAAAAGAGTTTGTTTCCATCCATGGCTAAGGTAGAGCGGCCAAACTGATTTTTTGAACTAACAAAGCTTCCAGGGTCACTATACACATCTTGATAGTTCCGATCACTGATTAGCTTTGGAGCACTACTCGCATCAGAAGGATTAAACAAATAAGTTTTTCTATTTCTTGTGTTCCACCAATTATCATAAGCGATGGCAATATTGTCATTTCCCCATTGAATGCCTGAAAAACGTTGTAGTGTTTTTAGTAATAATCTCGGGTTTTCACTAAAAGGAGCATTTAGTTCATAAACAGCATCTCTATATTTAACTTTTACTTCTGGATCACCATTATCTAAAGCTTCGGCCCAAACCAAGGTAGCTGGCTTGTCATCACGCCATGACATATCGCGTTTACCAGTTCTTGTGGCCATAAATCCTTGAGGTCTTACTTCATCTAAGGGAACATCATTCACTGTTTTTACCAGTCTTCCATTCAAATTATAAACGATGCTTTCGCTTGGAAAACGACTGTAGGTTACTAAATATGAAAATGGTCGTTTTATTTTTGTCACCATCACATAATTTCCATCCGGAGAAAAACTAATTCCTCGATACATATCTGCTGGTAAAAAGTTTTCAACGGCACCGTTAATAGAAACTTTAAGTATTTCCGATAAGGCTAATTGTTCAAAGTTAAACTCATCATTTGGAGTTTTTAATAAATCTTGATAGGTTCTGTTTTGTGCCTTTGACCCGTCACTTTCAGAAACCGTTGGTCCGTTAGGTACTGCAACAGCAGCATTTATAAGTGCTTTTCTATTGTTGGCTAGTGTTTTTACCAATAGGTGATTATTGTCTTTAAACCAACTTATAGTGCTTCCCATATTGGCATTGATATTTGCCGGAGTAATTTTTTTAACTCGAGCTTCTTTGATGTTTAATATCCAAACTTCAACGCCAGTATCAGTGGTATTTAAACAAGCAATCATGCTTTCATCTGGCGACCAACTAAAATTAGACAAGCGAGGGTTTTCTGGCAGGCCCATTACTTGTTTGGCATTCTTATCACTGGTCTTTTTTACCATCAGATTGGTGAAATAGGTTGTGCGACTTCCAATATTCGTAACAGGGTTGATCCTTAGACCAGCCAATCTATATTCTGTTTCAGAAAGTTCGGCGATAGATTTGTATTGATCTCTATAAATTAGTACTAGGTGTTCTCCTTTACTATCAATCTGTACAGAAGGTGCTAAGGGAACATCCGCTAATTCCATAATTTCTTTGGATGGCTTTTGATAGGATAAGTTTTCTTGGGCAAAAGCACCTGCCGAAATAAATAACAATACTAAAAGAAACGTATTTTTCATGAGGATCGTTTTAGGTGAATTAAACATGTTTATTGTAAAAGTAAGGATAATTATATAATTTTAAAATAGGAATATTTTGGAGACCTCATTTTTATTAATGAGGTTTACGACTATTGTGGACTAGTAATTTTATTGATATTTTTGCTACCTTTAACAAAAACAACGAAATTCGATTTATATGTATAATTCAAAGATAACTGGATTGGGCTATTATGTTCCAGAGAATATTGTGACCAATGATGATTTGAAAAAATGGATGGAAACAAGTGATGAATGGATCCAAGAAAGGACAGGAATAGAAGAGCGCAGATGGATAGATCCAAGCACTGGTGACACAACGGCTGTAATGGGAGCTAAGGCTTCAAAAATAGCCATGGAAAGAGCAGGGTTGACTAAAGATGATATAGATTTTATTGTTTTCGCTACCTTGAGTCCAGATATGTATTTTCCTGGAGGAGGGGTTCAGATTCAAGATCTTTTAGACATGCCAACTATTGGGGCTTTGGATGTGCGAAATCAGTGTTCAGGTTTTATTTATTCGCTTTCAGTCGCAGATCAGTTTATTAAAACTGGCATGTATAAAAATATTTTAGTCATTGGTTCTGAAAATCATTCTGGTGGTTTGGAAAAATCAACAAGGGGTAGAAATGTTTCAGTGATTTTTGGAGACGGAGCCGGAGCTGCTGTGTTGTCTCGATCAGAAGAGTCAGGAAAAGGAATTTTATCTTCTCATTTGCACTCAGAAGGAAAGCATGCCCGTGAATTGATGTTGGATGGTCCTTCAACGCAACGTTGGGTTCCTGAAATAATGGCGGCAAATGATCCAGAAGATGTTTCTTATTATCCATATATGAATGGTCAGTTTGTATTTAAACATGCTGTGAGTCGTTTTTCTGAAGCGATTATCGAAGGATTGCAAGCCAATCATTTAGAGAAAGATGACATTGATATGTTAATTCCACATCAAGCCAATTTAAGGATTGCTCAATTTATTCAAAAGAAGTTTCAATTAAGTGATGATAAAGTTCATAATAATATTATGAAGTATGGAAATACCACGGCAGCTTCTGTAATTATTGCACTTACTGAAGCCTGGGAGCAAGGAAAAATCAAAGACAACGATTTGGTTGTTTTGGCCGCTTTTGGAAGTGGATTTACTTGGGGTAGTGTAATTATTCGCTGGTAGAAGCCTTTTTAAATGATATCTTATAGGAAAACTAACAATTATCAGCATTTTATCCATTAGTTACACGTAACTTCAACCCAAGCAATCTCTCTATTTAAAAATATAGATAGTTTTGTCAAAGGTTATGAAAAACGAACGGATAGAAATTACAAAATCTTCGGGAAGAAAAGTCAGGTTTTCCTTGCAAAAACTTCGAAGGTCCTTAAGAAGTTCTGGAGCCAATGAGTTGATTGTTGGTCAAATTCTAGACAAGGTCCGGGATCAATTGTATCAAGGAATTTCCACCAAAGAAATTTACAAAATGGCCTTTGGTTTGCTCAAAGGCGAGCGTAGTTTTTTTGCTTCTAAGTTTAAGTTAAAAAGAGCTATCTATGAGTTAGGTCCTACAGGTTTTCCATTTGAGCGCTTTGTGGCTGCAGTGCTACATTATTCAGGATACAGTACTCAAGTAGGGGAAATTATTCATGGAAATTGTGTGACACATGAAATTGATGTCTTGGCACATAAAAATCATCAAACAATCGTTGTAGAGTGCAAGTTTCATGTCAGTCAAGGTTTGAACTGCGATGTTAAAGTGCCGCTGTACATCAACTCTAGATACCATGACGTTAAGGCTCATTGGAATTCTCAACCCAACAAAGAAACTCAAATTTCGGAAGGCTGGGTGGTTACCAATACACGATTTTCTGAAGATGCTTTGCAATATGGATGTTGTGTAGGTTTGTACTTGTTAAGCTGGGATTATCCAAAAGGAAATGCTCTTAAGGATAGAATTGATAGTTTGCATTTATATCCAATTACGGTATCAACCTTGCTTACAAGTAAAGAAAAACAGTTCTTGCTAGATAAAGAGATCATTCTGTGTAGGGAGTTACTTTCCAATACATTTCGCCTGAAAGAAATTGGAGTTTCTGACCTTAGAAGCCATAAAATTATTCATGAAATTTCGCAATTGTGCACCCATAAAACCAATTAAAAGTATGAACACATTAGCAACAATTCAATTTTTAGGTGCTGCAGGAGTCGTTACTGGATCTAAAACATTAATAAGCACCGAAGAGCAGAAGATCCTTATAGATTGTGGCATGTTTCAAGGGCTTAAAGAATTAAGAGAGCGCAATTGGGAAAACCTTCCTGTTGAGGTACCTGGTATTGATGCAGTGTTGTTAACTCACGGGCATCTTGATCATGTGGGGTATTTACCGGGTCTGGTACTACAAGGCTTTACCGGAAAAATAATAGGAACGGCACCTACCTTGGCTATTGCAGAGATTATTTTAAGAGATAGTGCAAGAATTCATGAGGAAGAAGCGAAAAGAGCAAATGAAGAAAATTACAGTAAACATCATCCAGCCTTACCATTTTATACCTCAGTTGATGCCGAAAAAACGATTCAACAATTCGAAGTAAGCACTGCAGATATCTGGCACCAACTTTCTGAAAACAGTTCGTATCGCATGCAATCAAATGGACATATTATCGGATCCGTTTTTTTAGAATTGAAGATTAATGGAAGAGTCTTGGTCTTTTCGGGTGATATAGGTAGAAAAAATGATCTGCTACTCAGCGATCCTAAAAAACCTGAATGGGCTGATTTTTTATTTTTAGAAAGCACTTATGGAAATAAATTGCATGCAGAAGAAGATATAGAAACCATCTTAATTGAGCTTGTTAAAGAAACTATTCAAAAAAAAGGGACCTTAATTATACCAAGTTTCGCTGTCGAACGATTGCAAACTGTGATGTATATACTCTGGGACTTGTATAAAAAGAATAAAATTCCAAACATACCTATTTTCGTGGACAGCCCTATGGGAAACAATGTATTGGAGGTATTCAATAGATTCCCAAATTGGCATAAACTTCCTATGGAAGAATATCATGCTATGTGTAGTTATATTAATATTATAGAATCCTATAAGGAAACTTGGGAGACCATAGATGATACAAGAGCAAAAATTGTGATTGCAGGAAGTGGGATGGTTACCGGAGGCAGAGTGCTTACCTATTTAAAACAACTTATCGATAAGAGTTCTACTACTATTTTATTAGTGGGGTATCAGGCCGAAGGTACTCGCGGAAGACAATTGCAAGAGGGCGCCCATGAAATTCGTTTTTATGGAAAGTATTATCCTGTAAAAGCTACCGTAAAAAATATTGAAAGCCTTTCTGCTCATGGAGACCAGCAAGACTTGTTGGACTGGATGAGTTCCCTTAAAAATATACCAGAACAGATATTTCTAATGCACGGAGAACCCAATGCATTAGATGCTTTTAGAGTAAAAATTAAAGAAAATTTTCACTATAATGTGAGTGTTCCAAAGCTTTATGATATTGTTGAAATTTAGTCTTTTTTATAAATAGAATTTAGGTTTTTATCAACTAATATAAGGTCTTTTAGCGCTAAACTGAAGTTTAAATTTTGCTTTGCTCTAAGTTGAATCTGAAACAAATCTTTGCTCCCTTCAATAGGTTGCTGAGCTGCAACATTCACAAAAGTAGGATATAAAACATGCGAACCATCAGAATGGGCTCTGTTGTTTGTTACATCTATCATATTTTGGGTGTTAAGTGCTCTAATTGAAACGAATTCATATTTATTAATGTCAAGCGGTAAGGCAAAACTGAAGGCGTTTACAGATTTTAGATCTTTTCCTTGCACAAGAATATCAATAATTTCGTTCTTTTTAAAATTCTTTTTTTGTAATTGTAATCTTAAACTTCCGGACAGCATTTCTATTTTTTCTGAAGAAATTTGTCCTTCAAGTTGTGTCGTAACATTGGAAACATCAAAGGCGTCAATCCAACCATTATTATTAACATCCCCTTTACTAATGTACCCATCAAAATCAGCATCTCCTTTCTTAAGGCCGATGTAATTTGTGTAGGAGATGAGGTCATTTTGGTCAATCTTTTTATCTAAGTTAATATCACCAGGAACATAACTTTCACTGCCAGGTACTTTAAAAACATAAAACTCTTTACCCGAACCAAAACCGCCAACAGCTTCGCTTATTTCAAGCTTTAGATAACGGGCCATTGGCTTATTTTCAAAATCAAACTCTTGAGTTCCTTCTTGATTTTTTCTTATGAAATCACCAGCAGAAACCCATTGCTTCTTGTCCATGCTATGGAAAACTTTTCCTTTTAAGAATACACCATTTCGTTTCCCAGCTCTTGGAAGGTATTCAAATTTATCTATTTGATTGAACGATTTTAGATCAATCATCAAGGTAAAAGGAACTGAATTTTTGCTCCAAATGGTATGCCACATAGAGTTCTCGTCAAAATCAAAAAGCTTCCCAACTTCAGACCCACCTTGAGCTTCTACATTGGTGGTTCCTTTAATATTTCGAATTGCAAATTTCAAAGGATTGGAAGCTGTCATTGCTTCAAAGTTTTTCCATGCGGATTCACCATCAAAATTTACCGACCTAATTTTAAAAGTATAGGAGGTTTCAGGTTCTAAATTTTCAAATAAAAAGGAGTTTTCTTGAATCGTCGTATAACGCATTCCTTCAAATTCCATTTCATAATAATCTGCATTTTCTACTAGATCCCATGAAGGTTGCAGACTATAGGCTTTCTTGTGGTCATCAGTTATTTGAATATTGCTCGGTATTGACAAAAAGCCTTTTGATTGTTTTTGATTGTTCTTTGGATTGAAATCAAATTCATTAATTCTCAATTCAATCTTTTCTTTACGGATATCAATTTTTTGAATTTTTACAAAAATTTGTGGATTTTTAATTATTGAAACTTGCTCAAATGAGCTGCCCTTTGTAGAAAATTGATTAAAATCAGGTTGTTGGTTATACCAAAATACATTCGTCTTTTTATTGAATTCATTCCGTGTTTTCACCTCTGTTAAACGTAGATTTTTTCGACCAATCTTCGCTCTTATTTTGCTTGGTTTTTTTGTGGTGTTAATTCTGAATTCTGTTATTTTTTTAGGAACAAATCCCTCAAAATTTCCTATTGTAGGCTCCACTTGGATATTTAAATCACCTTCATTATTAAGATCAGATTCGATGCGTGTGGAGCTTCCTTGCCCTAAGGTATAGGAAACTGTTTTACCATCGTCATCCAATTGGGTAAACGAAGATTTTTTATGCGGATAAAGCTCGTAAATGCGAAGATCTTTATGGATTTCTGTAAGGTTATTATTTGGGTTTACCATTGGGATAATAGCACCTTGTTTTACGAAAACAGGAAGCTTAAAAATAGGGCTTGGAAAACCATTAATAATCTGTCCACCAGTATAGGGTTCACCCGTAAAATAGTCAAACCAAAGGCCCTCTGGAAGATAAATATTGTTTCGAATGTCATTCCCTTGATCATCAGATTTGGTTGCTTTGTATATTGGAGCAACTAAAAAGGAAGGGCCATACATAAATTGATATTGTGTGTGTACTCCCTGTGTATAGGTATTCTGATCTTCCAAGAATAAAGCCCGTATCATAGGTAATCCTGTTACTGCTTCTTTTGCTATGCTGTAACTATAAGGTAAAAGGGCTGATTTCAGTTTTAAATAATTTCTATTGATAGACGTAGTTGGTTCATTTAGGGCATGAGGATACTTAATAGTAGAGCCCCATCCATCCATGTTGAGTTGCATAGGAGTGAAGGTTTTCCATTGAAAATCTCTAGTAAGAACTGTTGGGTTTTTTCCTCCAAAAATACCATCCATATCTGAAGTGATATTAGGAATACCAGAAAGGCCAGAACCTATATAAGTAGGAATATGAAAACGAATATATTCCCAAACTCCACCAGTTTGATCTCCAGACCAAATACTAGCATATCTTTGTGTTCCCGCCCAGCCATCTAATGAGATGATAAAAGGTCGTGCATTGTTTCCGTATGTTGTAAGAATGTTTCCTGCATCAGCGATTCCGTTTAGACCAAATGAATAACCTTGGCCAACCCAAGCCACATCTGTTTTAAGTACTCGAACTCCCGCCGTATTCACCTCTTTAATAAGGTCTCTCTGAAGTAGAGCAGAAATCCCTTCTTTTGGGTGTAAATCAGATTGTGTCCATAAGCCTATTTCTACTCCTTTTTTGCGGGCATAATCACCAAATTCTTTTAGATTGTTTACATTGCCGTCTAAGGTGCTAGTTTGTCCATACCCGGCTCCATAACCATCATTGGGCAGTATCCATCCTAAGGGCATGTCATAGGCACTGTATCGATCAATCACACCACGAGCAGAAAACTGATAATTGTTTTTTTCTCCATTTAAAGATTCTTTGACACCGCCATTGTCTTTTTGACTTTCTTTATAGGTTTTCCCATCTTCAAAAAGAATTCCTTTTGGGTCTTCTTTCCAATAATCTCGATTGTAGGCATTAAGGTGTCCCTGATAAAAACCAAATTTTGGCAAGAGTATTGGATTTCCAGTTAATTGATAATAATCGTTTAATAGTTCTTTAGGCTCCTCACTAATCATAAAAAACACATCTAAGTAATCGGTCTCATGCGATAGGTTAAGCTCGCCTTCTATTTTTGCCCCAAAATCATAACTCCCTTTTTTAAAGGTATACCACATAAATCCATAACCTTGTGATGACCAATAATAGGGAGTAGGTGAGGCGACTCCTCCATCGGTCCAACTATTTTGGTTTTCTATGGCGATACGCTTTCCTTTGTGTGAAAACCGTCCATTTTGAACACCACCTCCATAGAAGTATTCATTGGTGTTTTCTTTTAAGTTTAAAGAAACACTCGATTTAGAGAAATTTATTGGAGTCAGTTCTTCAATAACGATGTTCCTAGTTTTGATATTGATAATTTTAAATAATGAAGTGTTTTTATCAAAAAGAATTTGGACTTTCTCAGTAATAATAGATAGGGTTTCTGCTGTTTGAGAAAAGTTAAGTTTTTCTAAAGAACTTCGTGGGTTTTTAACTAAAATCTCTGCAGGTGGGTTTGCTTCCGGTTTGTGAATTTCCTTACCTGTATTGTCTTGAAAAAATCTAAAAATATGATCGCTGTAAAAGTCAATGAACAGTTTTTGTTTATTTAAAAAATCAATTTTCAAGGTGGTTTCATTTATTTTTTCAATTCCTACAATTTTTGAATTGTTTATAATGGAATCAGAAACATTTTTTTGCGCGCTGAGAGCTAGGAAATTGACAAGTATAAGAAAACAAGATAAAATAAGGCTTTTATGAAGGCGGCACTGTTTCATAATTTAAAAGAATTTTGAGATAGAAAGTTGCTGTTTATGAAAATCAAAATTACATAAAATATCGCTCTTGTCTTGATAAAAAACCAAAAACTCGAAGCTTTATGGCCTCGGGTTTTGTTTCAAATATTACACAAGTTATTTTTTAAAATCCACCTGTATTCTCTTTAATATTGTCATCGCGTTCTCTACGTTGTTTTGCTTTGTTTTTTCCGCTACCAAAACGATAGTTAAATCCAACATAAGCAGTTCTGCTTTCCCATCTAAATCGCCCATTTTGAGTAAAAGGAGAAGTAGACTTAAAGGCAAATTTCATCCCTTGAAAAATGTCATTGACTCTAAAGGTAAAAGTACCTTTTCCTTCCAATACATTTAAGCTATCACCAGTATTCACCATCCACATAGGTTCTACATCCCATTGAATATCTCTATTGGCTCCTCTATACATTGCAAAGAGCTGGAAACTTAGGTTTTTAGTGGCCTTAAAACTATTGCTAATTCGTCCATTAAAAGCATTGTTCTGAACTTCAATTTGTTGTGCATTTGGTGTACTTA
>CBFHUV010000036.1:0-17775 GCA_965659055.1 Polaribacter sp. | reverse complement strand
AAATCCTAGGTAAAAATTGATTTAAAAGTCCTAAATTTGCCCTTTAATTATTGATAACAGACCATGTTAGACAAAGTAAAAGAACTGATTGGTGAAGTTGAGGCTTTTAAAGCAAGCTCAAAAGAGGAAATCGAGGCGTTTAGAATTAAGTATTTAGGAAGCAAAGGCTTATTAAAAGAGCTTTTTGCTGAATTTAAAAATGTGGATGCTGCGCTTCGAAAAGATTTTGGACAGGCGTTAAACAATTTAAAAAATGCTTCAGAAAATAAGGTAGCCACTTTGCAAGAGGCCCTAGATAACACGATTGGAGAAAAAACCTTTTATGGTGATTTAACGCGCCCACATGAGCCTATAGAATTGGGTTCACGTCATCCAATTTCCATTGTTAAGAATCAAATTATAGAGGTCTTTAATCGAATTGGTTTTACCGTATCAGAAGGTCCAGAAATCGAAGATGATTGGCACAATTTTACCGCCTTAAACTTGCCTGAATACCACCCGGCAAGAGACATGCAGGATACTTTCTTTATCGAGAAAAATCCAGACACTTTACTAAGAACACATACTTCTTCAGTTCAAGTGCGCTATATGGAAAACAACAAGCCTCCTATTAGAACCATTTCTCCAGGAAGGGTATTTAGAAATGAAGATATTTCTGCGAGAGCACATTGTATCTTTCATCAAGTAGAAGGATTGTATATAGACACCGATGTTTCTTTTGCTGATTTAAAACAGACACTTTTGTATTTCACCAAAGAAATGTTCGGAAAGTCAAAAATTCGCTTACGTCCATCTTATTTCCCTTTTACTGAGCCAAGTGCAGAAGTAGATATTTATTGGGGTTTAGAAACAGAAATAGATTATAGAATTACCAAAGGTACCGGTTGGTTAGAAATTATGGGCTGTGGAATGGTAGATCCTAATGTATTAAGAAACGCAAATATAGACCCAACAAAATACTCTGGTTATGCCTTTGGAATGGGTATAGAACGCATAGCTATGTTGTTGTATCAAATTCCTGACATTCGTATGTTCTATGAAAATGATGTACGTTTCTTAGATCAGTTTAAGTCGGTAATCTAAAAATCTGTCATTGCGAGTTTACGAAGCAATCTTTTTTTTTAGCAGATTACTTGGTCATTCTTCCTCGTAATGACGATCTTAAAACAAATTCAGCAGAAATGAAAAAAGACATTCAAATTTCCGAAGTATCTAATGTGGAGATTGCTGTAGTTTATGAATACAATGATTTGTATAAAACAGACGATTGGAATATTTATATCATCAATAAAAAAGCAGTTGATTTAGAAATGATCGTGATCGTTTCTCAAGGGTTTTCTGAGAAAAAAACCACCTCTTTACTCCGTAAAAAAATTGATCGTTTGCCCGCAAACTCATTTGCAAAAGTAGAATACATCCAACCAGAACTCTTTGCTTTAAACAATCGTTTTCAAGTCTCTTTCTTTGAGGGAAATACCTTATGTGATAAAACTTTTGTATTTGAAAAAGACACTGTAAAAGAAGGTGCACTGCGCATGATTCCCGAACTAAATAAACGAGGTATTTTAGCTAATTAATAGTCTAAATTGTTTCTCATAACTGAATGCTAACTGTCTCGTTTTGCTTTAGCTTGGTCTCTAAAAAGACCTTGTTTTTGTTAAACACTTTTACCGACAACAGATCCTTCTCTCTTTTTATGGCAATATCAAAGGTTTGATTAAAGGCTTTAATATTTCTTAAAGCCATTGTATTCCAACCTTCAGGAGGCTTAGGAGCTAATAAAAAGGTATTAAATCCTGTTGGACGCATGCCAAAAACTCCTTCGGTAATGACCCTACAATACAAGGCGCTCTCTGCAGATAAATGTCGTTGATTTCCTTCTGGATACGCCTCTACAGCATAGGGCACATGCTCTCCAAGCAAGCGTCTATTTGAGTACTTAATTAAAAAAGGCATGGCTTTCGCAGTCTCTCCTGTAGCAAAAACACCACGCAGGCCATATAAGGTTGCTCGATCCCAAAAAGTGGTACTGCCTGCAGCAGAAGCCAGTCCGTCTGCAGTCCACAACTTGTCAGAAAATAAAGCATCTATAGTTCCTGCGCTTCTATCAAAAATACCCACGGTAAGTGGTGTGCAAATCCAGGCACGCAAAACATCATTCCCTTCATAATATCGGTAGGTTTTATAACCAGATACCGTGGCGCCAAAATACCTTTCGATTGACTTTTTTATTTGCTGAGCTTCTTGCAAATATTCATTTGTTTGGGCAGAAGAAATATGCAGTGCTTCGCCCATATAGGATGCAGACAACAGTGCATCATAATGCAAGGAAGAAGTGTTTAAATTGGCCTTCCCAGCAGGAAATCGCCCTTCTAATTCATCACTATCAGAACTTATAACGCCGTCCTTATTTAATTTTCGTTTAGAATATTCTAGACACCATTCTATAAGTGGCCATAGCTCTTTTGCTGTGTCTAAATCTCCATAGGTTAGTGCAAAACGCGAAGCTCCATAAGCGATCATTGCCATGTCTCCGAGGTCTCCAGCCCCATTCCAAAAGTCCAGTCCTTCTGCAATGATAGAACTTGGTATTGGTTTAAACTCTGCGTTGATATATTTTGCAAAATGCCGAAATGAATTGATGGCCGACTCATTTCCTGCTAAATTCCCTAAAAAAGGAAAGAAAGGATTGGCATATTCTGCCTGATCATTCGCCCATATGACCGCATAATATCTACCTCCTCCTGGAGCATGCATTAGCCCTCCTCTAGTATCAAAAATGCTTTCTACTCCTCTCAGCTTAGCAAAGGCAAAAGCACGATTTAAGCTTGGGTTAGGAGACTCAAAAACTAGGTTTAAAAAAGTATCCTCAATTAATTTTTTTCTTTTTTTTAATTCAAAATCAGGAGAAACATAGTTTCCTTTGTCTGTAGCCAAGTTCCCCGAATATACCAAAGCGTAATTCATAGATTGTCCTGGCTGCAAGGTAAATCGGCCTTTTTTAGTGGCTTTTACTCGAATTTTATAGGTGCCATAAAGCCCTTTTTTAGCAGGATTTACAAAGGTTGAGTCTATTGCTGGTAGCTCCATTTCAACAGCTTTTTTTGAATTGTTTTTAATGGAAACTTTATCAAAAAACATGGCCGTTGTTGTGGATGGATATAACTGGTGATTGATCTCAACTCCCACAGCTAATTTAGATTGATAGGCAAGAATTCCTTTAATATAAAATTCATTAGGAGCTTCAATTACTTTTTTACCATTGATATAAATTTGGCCCAATCCATTAGAATCAAATTCATGCAATAAACTAGCGTGCGTATCATTCGGAAGGGTTCGAAGCATTGGAAAAACCAATTGAACACGCTGCTTTAACTCTCCTTTGTTCACGCCATAATGAACAATAGCAGACATTAAAAAGCCACTCATTTCAATATGATCCATGTGCGTATCACTAGGTCTTGTTTTCTAAACGATACCACCATCATCAGTTAATTGCCACCTTGTGGTTTCCTGTGCCTAAATTTGGGCACAAAAGAGTACTGAAATTAAAACAATAATAATCCGAAAAAATAAGTTCATTACGAGCCTGGTTTAACAGTTATCGTTTTGGAAGCGCCACTCGAGTTGGAGTGTCTTCTCCACTAATAATAGTTTTACTGCTAATGGCAATTGACTTGATAATTTCGGCCATATTAATCATGTCTAAGGTGCCTATTTCATCACTTTGCTTGTGATAATTTGGCTCATTATTAGGGGCCTCATCCATCTTAGAGGTGGAAATGGTATGCGCAGGAACACCTAGCTCTGCTAGAGTTGCGTTATCACTTCTGTAAAATAAATTTTGTTTTGGATATGGATCTGGCTCAAAATGAAACTTTGATCCGCTTAAGTTTTTTTGTAATATTTTGCCCATATCGCTTCTCTCAAAACCTGTAATATAGGCGCTATTGGCTCCCCATTTGCTATCAGTACCAATCATTTCTATATTAAACATGGCCATCACCTTATCTGGGTTCAGTTGTTTACTAAAATAACGACTTCCAAAACCTCCAACTTCTTCTGCTGTAAAAGCAACAAAAATAAGAGTGCGTTCATTGTTTTTTATCTTGCTAAAGTATTTTCCCAACATCATAACAGCAGTCGTTCCTGCCGCATCATCATTGGCTCCATTATATATACTATCATTTTTTTCGTCGGGTTTTCCAATACCTAAATGATCATAATGGGCGCTAAAGACCACGTATTCATCTTTCTTGCTTTTGCCTGGAATTACACCAACAACATTCTTTAATTTCTGCTCCTCAATTTTATTTTTAACCTCTAGGTTTATCTTTGACGGGTTGGTATTGTCTGTCAAAATAAATATTTGAGAATAATCCGATGGAAACTTTGCACGACCAATTAGTCCTGACATTCTTTTAAAGTTGTTGGCATGTGCCTTATCAATTAACACTACGACATTTTTTTGTTCACTTAATAAAGGAAATACAGTTCTAAAAAGATTGTCCTCTTTTTTAATCTGCATTACCGTAAAATCAGTCAGTGTTTCAGTCTTTAATTCAGCAGAACTAGTATTGACAGCAACATTTGTTAAGTTTAATTCTTCATTGTCCAATCTTCCCAAAATCTCTTCTGTACTTGCTTTAACCATGGTGATGTGTTGGAAATAAGAGGTATTGTCTCCAAAGAATTCCAAATTACTATCTTTAAAATCAGCAGCGATAAAATCTGCTGCCTTATCAATCCCAGGGCTAAAAGTTCTTCTACCCTCCATGGCATCGGAAGAAAGGGTTTTTTCTATTCGCTCTACTTCTTTTGCATTGATAATACTATCTATATTTTCTATACAAGAATAAAAACTAGTACAAACTGCTATTGCTAATAAAAATGTTTTTTTCATTGGGTTACTTTTTATGCCTTTTGGCGTAATGATTAATTGATAGTTGAGTAAAGGTAATAAAATACTTGAAAATTAGGTGAAACGAAAATTCTATCTGTTCTTAAAACATAAATCCACTGATTAAATACAAAATTGTTGTAATAAGCCCTCCCACAATTGCGTAGGGTAATTGGGTCTTAACATGGTCTATATGATCACTTGCTGAAGCCATAGATGAGATAATTGACGTGTCGGATATGGGTGAACAGTGGTCACCAAAAATCCCGCCTCCTAAGGTGGCTGCAACCACAATTGTTAGGTCTGCTCCATGAATAGTTGCCATAGGAACTGAAATGGCCAACATAATTGCAAAAGTACCCCAAGAGGTTCCTGTAGAAAAAGCAATAAAAGAACTAATGACAAAAATAACAGCAGGAAGCAATTCTGGAGAGAGCCATTCTTTGGTTGCATTGGCTACATAAATTCCCGTTTGTAATTCTTTACAGGCATCCCCAATCGCAAAAGCCAATAACATTAACAATGCTAGGGGCATTAATTCACTAATTCCTTTTAAGGTTAATTCAACAGCTTCTTTGGGTTTCATGATTCCTTGAATGAAGTACATGATCATTGCTACTAAAATAGAGGCAATGACAGCATATAAAACAGAAGAAGATCCAGAGCCATTTCCGATAGCCTGCGAAACATGATCTAAAAAAGAGGTGGATGTTTTTACACTTTCCCAACCTGTATAAATTAAATTGATAGGCATCATAAAAACCATGACTCCTAAAGGTACAATCATATTATAGGCTTTGGCTTTAATGCCCTCTTTAGGCGGAAAAGAAGTAACTGCATCTGACACCATAGGGGTTGATCCTTCGTTCATTAAAAGCCCTGTTTTTAAAATTCTTTCTTCGGCTCTTTTCATAGGTCCCCAATCCTTTCTTGTAAAAATTACCACAAAAACCATGGCAATGGCAATTAGAGGATAAAAATTGTATTTGATAGAACTCATCATTACAGAAAAAGGCTTCTCTATACCTTGGGTCAGTAATAAGCCCATGATAAAGGCTCCCCAAGCATTGAAAGGAATTAAAATTGATGATGGAGCCGAACTGGAGTCAGCGATATACGCAAGCTTTTCTCTTGGAATTTTTAATTTGTCAAAAACAGGCCTGTACAAAGTCCCGACTGTTAATGAACTAATACTCGTTTCTACAAAAAGCAAAAGTCCTGTAAGGGTTGCTAATACTTGAACCATCACTCTGCTATAGCCTGCTTTCTTGTTTTCAATTTTAACAATTAACTTGTTTAAAATGTTTATAAACCCTTCTACACCTCTTGAAAACTGTATGAAAATTAACAAAGCTCCTACCAAAGCACTAAACATAATGGTCCGTGTATTTCCTTCTGATTTAAACACGTTTACCATAGCTTCTATCATGGCTAAGGTTCCGTCTAAAGGATTCCATCCTTTTATAATTAACCAAGAGAACCAAATTCCAAACAATAAGGCGATATACACTTGTTTGGTTCTTAGAGCCAAAATAATGGCAATGATCGGTGGTAAAACCGAAAGAAATCCGTAATCCATATATTCTTTGTTTATGCTCTAAAGGTATGAATTTAAAGAGAACTTAAAAGTGTCATTAAACTTGATTAATTAACGCTAATGAAACCTTGGGCTTTGCAATTTTTTGTAAATTGCTTAAGTATACGTATAAGCATTATGTCAAACTCATATATTATCGCTTTAGATCAGGGAACCACAAGTTCTAGAGCTGTGCTTATCAATGCAAAAGGAGATCTTATTGCTATAGAACAACAAGAGTTTACTCAATATTATCCGCAAACAGATTGGGTAGAACACGATCCATTAGAAATTTTGGAAAGCCAATTACTCACCTTTCAAAATCTACTTAAAAAAACGGGGGTTGCAGCTTCAGAAATTATTGCTATCGGTATTGCCAATCAAAGAGAAACCACCGTTGTTTGGAACAAACACACCGGAAAACCCATCTATAATGCCATTGTTTGGCAAGATAAAAGAACTGCAAATATTTGTGAAGATTTAATTGATAAAGGACTCGAGGAACATATTAGAAGGACTACGGGGTTGGTTGTAGATGCTTATTTTTCGGCAACAAAAATTCACTGGATTTTAAATCATGTTCCAGGAGCAAAACAAGCAGCAGAAAAAGGAGATTTGCTCTTTGGAACCATAGATACTTGGTTGTTATGGAATTTTACCAAAGGCAAAGTACATGCAACAGACTATAGCAATGCTTCCAGAACACTTCTGTATAACATTCAAAACTTGTGTTGGGATCCAGCATTGCTTCAGGCTTTGGATATTCCTGCATCCATGTTGCCAAAAGTGAATCCTTCATCGCATCTTTTCGGTAATTTCGAAATAGATGAGCTATCAATTCCAATCACAGGAATTGCCGGTGATCAGCAAGCGGCGCTCTTTGGACAAGCTTGTTTTAAAAAAGGAGGGGCAAAGAACACCTATGGGACCGGTTGTTTTATGCTCATGAATGTGGGGACAAATATTCAATTTTCTAAAAATGGTTTACTGACCACCATTGCTTGGGGAATCGATAATAAAATTTATTATGCATTAGAGGGTAGTGTTTTTATCGCAGGATCTGCAATTCAATGGCTTCGCGACGGACTTAAAATTATTGATTCCGCAGAAGAAAGTGAATTTTTTTCCAATAAGGTTACGGAAGAAAACCCAGTAGTAGTAGTACCTGCCTTTGCTGGCCTTGGGGCTCCTTATTGGGACATGTATGCACGAGGCGCCATTTTTGGATTGACTAGGGACACCGGAAAAAACCATTTAATTAAAGCGACGCTTCAGTCCTTGGCCTATCAAACTAAAGATGTGTTGCTCGCCATGCAAGAAGATGCAGAGACCCCAATTAGCACCCTAAAAGTTGATGGAGGTGCCTCGGCCAACAATTTGTTGATGCAGTTTCAAGCAGACCTATTAAACACACTCGTGGAACGTCCAAAAATTACAGAAACAACAGCAATGGGCGCTGCTTATTTAGCGGGAATATGTGTGGGTTTATGGAAGCAAGAAGACATTTTGTTTCACCGAAAAATTGAAAAGGAATTTAGTCCAGAGTTTTCTGAAGAAAAAAGAGAGCGTCTTTATAAAAAATGGAAAAAAGCGGTAGAACGCACTAAAAACTGGATTGACTAATTATAGTAATATGGCAAAATTTTATGACTCAATTACCTCTAGACTTCAGTCTTTCATAGAGGCACAAAAAATCTTTTTCGTGGCAACAGCTCCGAAAAATGGACGTATTAATTTATCTCCGAAAGGAATGGATTCCTTTCGGATTTTAAACTCAAACAGGGTTTTATGGCTCAATGTTACAGGCAGTGGTAATGAAACCGCGGCTCATTTACTAGAGAACAATCGAATTACGCTGATGTTTTGCTCTTTTGAAGGGGCTCCAAACATTCTTCGCCTTTATGGAAAAGGCAAAGAAATAAAACCAAAAGACCCTAATTGGAATGAGGTGATTGGATTGTTTCCTGAAACTCCTGGCACCAGACAAATTTTTGATATCCAAATAGAAAGTGCACAAACTTCCTGTGGTATGTCCATTCCTTTTTATGAATATCAAGGAGAGCGTGAAGAGCTAAATAATTGGGCTTTAGAAAAAGGAGAGGACGGAATTCAACAATATTGGAAAGATAAAAATCAAACGAGTATTGATGGTCTCGCAACCCATCTTTTAGACACAAACGAATCATAAACTATAAAATAAATGAACAACTTCTCATTTTTTAACAGACAAGAAATCCTTAATTCCCTTAAAAATAGACCCTTTGATTTGTTGGTGGTTGGCGGCGGAATTACCGGTGCAGGAATTGCCCTAGATGCCGCTTCGAGAGGAGTGAAAGTTGCTCTGATAGAAAAAAATGATTTTGCTTCTGGAAGCAGCAGTAAATCTACAAAGTTGATTCATGGAGGTCTACGATATTTAAAGCAATTTGATTTTTGGCTCGTTAAAGAAGTAGGAACTGAACGTGCCATTGTACATAAACTAGCTCCTCATTTAGTCCTTCCAGAAAAAATGATTTTACCCTTAATTGAAGGAGGGTCTTATGGGTCATGGCTTACTTCCATTGGGCTTAAAATCTATGATATTTTGGCACATGTCGAAGGTGATGACAAACGAAAAATGCTGACTAAAAAAGAAGCATTAGAAAAAGAGCCTTTGTTGCCTGATGCAATATTAAAAGGGGCAGGGTGTTATGCTGAATACAGAACCGATGATGCACGATTAACATTAGAGGTTTTAAAAACGGCTTTAGATTACAATGCTAAAATCATAAACTATGCAAGCCTTACTGATTTTATCTATAAAGAAAATACCGTTGCTGGAGCACAAGTCCAGGATGTCATTACTGGAGAAAAATTTGAAATAAACGCAGCTTATGTGGTGAATGCTTGCGGTCCATGGGTAGATGAGTTAAGACAAATAAACCACTCAAAGACAGGAAAGCGACTTCATTTAACAAAGGGAGTACATTTGGTGGTTGCGCATGAAAAATTTCCGGTGCAACAATCTGTATATTTTGATATTCCTGATGGTAGAATGATGTTTGCAATTCCCCGTGGAAAAATCACTTATTTTGGAACAACCGACACTAATTATAAGCAAGACAAAGATGATGTTTCTGTAAATTTAGTAGATGCAACCTACTTAATTGAAGCGGTAAACAATATGTTTCCATCGGTTCACTTGATTCTTCAAGACATACAATCTTCTTGGGCGGGTTTAAGGCCTTTGATCCATGAAGAGGGGAAATCTGCTTCTGAATTGTCTCGGAAAGATGAAATTTTTGTATCAGATTCAGAATTAATCTCAATTGCAGGAGGAAAATTAACTGGCTATCGGAAAATGGCGGAAAGAGTGGTGGATTTAGTGGCAAAAAAAGCAGAGAGAAAATACAATCTTAAATTTGGAAAAATACAAACAGAAGAAATTGTTTTAAAAGGAGGGGATTTTAAAAACTATAAAGCTGTTAAAGCCTATGTTGATCAGCTTTATAATCAGCTCAAAAGTGAAGGGTTTACAAAACAAGATGCCAACTATTTGGTTCACAATTATGGCAATCAAACAGAAGAAATCTTAAAAAAACATTCCCAAAACGATCATAAAAATCGAGAAATTTCTTTGCTTGAAGCCGAATTGAGCTTTAGTCTTGAAAATGAAATGTGTTGTACACCTTCAGATTTCTTTATGCGAAGAACCGGGCGAATGTATTTTGACAAACTCAGCGTTGAAACCCATAAAAGCTTTGTTTTGGAGTTTTTTAAGAGCTATTTTTCTTGGGATCAAAAGACTCTAAAAATACATCGAGAAGCTTTGGAAAAAAACCTCAGCGAAACCATCCATTTTCTTTCTTAGTTAGTCATCTTTTTCATGATCTTCAAAATCTTTGGTTAAATCTAAAGATCGGAAAGATGGAGATACAATTCCAGTAGTAACTACTGTAATTAAAGTCATGGTTCCTCCAAAAACAACAGCTGTAACTGTACCCATTAATTTGGCGGTTAAACCACTCTCGAAAGCACCAAGCTCATTAGAAGAACCCACAAAAATTGAGTTTACAGAAGCTACACGGCCCCGCATATGATCTGGTGTTTTAAGTTGAAGGATGGTTTGTCTTATGACCATAGAAACTCCATCTGTTACTCCGCTAAAGAATAAAGCAAGCAAAGAAACCCAAAAAATCGAAGAAAGACCAAACACAATAATACTAAGACCGAAACCAAATATGGCCACTAACAACTTCATTCCTGCGTTTTTGCTAATGGGGATGTATGCTGTAATTAACATCGTAATCAAAGCGCCGATTGCTGGAGCAGCTCTTAAGGCCCCAAAGCCTTCTGGACCCACCTTTAAAATATCTTGAGCAAAAATTGGCAATAAAGCAACAGCTCCTCCAAAGAGTACGGAAACCATATCAAGGGTAATCGCTCCTAAAATTGCTTTTGTCTTAAAAACGAATCGGATCCCGTCTTTTAAACTTTCTAGAATTGGTTCGCCCACCTTTGGATTTAATATGGGCTTTTTTGAAATCTTAAAAACCAAAAGCAAGGAAATAAAAATTAGCGAAAAAACAATACACAGCGACCAATGAACTCCTAACATCGCGATTGAAAATCCTGCCACTGCTGGCCCGAAAACCGCTGCCATTTGCCAGGTAGAACTGCTCCAGGTTGCGGCATTTGGATACAGTTTCTTGGGAACAATTAGTGCAACTAGTGAAAAGATAGTCGGCCCGAAAAAAGAGCGCAAAAAGCCACCAAAGAAAACCAAACCATAAATACTATAGAGTATCGTTTTTGACGACCAATCTGATACAATAGCGGGCCAAGTAAGTAAAAATAAACCCAAACTAATCAACGAAAAAACAGCAATACACAGCGCTAGTAGGTTTCTTTTTTCTTTTTGATCTACAATATGACCAGCAAACAAGGCCATTGTTACCGCAGGAATCACCTCTAACAAACCAATAATCCCCAACGATAATGGGTCTTTCGTTAGGCTATACACTTGCCATTCTACAATAATAAATTGCATGGACCAACCAAAAACCAAACAAAACCGAAGTAATAAAAAATAATTAAATTCTTTAATCCTTAAGGCTGCATACGGATCATTTTTTTTCATCAACCGAACAATTTATTTTCTTTTCATGTCCATTAATATTGCAAAGGTTTCATTTACGTCCTTCTCTTTCACAACAATGGTCATTTCATTGGTGGTCGAGATGATTTCTTGTAAAGGAATATCGGCCCAGGCCAATTGTTTTAAAATAAAATAATAAATCCCCGATTGATCTAAGTTTCCTGAGGGTAATTTTATAGTGATGGACGCAAGGTCTAAAACACTATTGATGAGGGTTTCTTGTTCAAAAATAGCCTCTACAAATGGTTTCAGGTTTTTACTTGTAACGATATTCGTTTCGAAAATTCCTTGTGACACGGTTAAAAAATAATCGTTGCTGTCTGCAGATTGACTTAAAATTTTAGCAATTTCTTTTAGCAAGGAAGGCGTGTTTTTAAAGGTAAAATCACAGAGGTCAGAGCGGACAATAAAATCACCTAAATTGACTGCCAATTTTTTAATGTTTTTGCGAATTCGCAACTCGCTTGCTGGAGACAACCTATTAATTGCCATCATCACCGCCCCTATTTTAATATCCTTTTTTAAAATTGCCGTAACTTCAGGTAATATAACTCTAGCCAAAGAAGAGACATTAATCAGCTTTTCATTTAAAGCCTCTTCGATAAAAGGCGTTTTCCTAATCGTGCTTTCTACAGCTTCTTGTATCGTTTTCATAAAAAAAAGGGTTAAACATGTTTAATATTAAACATCTTGTTATAAAATGTAAAAATATTAATAAAAATTGTACAACGCAGCTTTTCGTTGTTTTTTTGCAGAAATTTTTATAAAATGATCGTATTAAAGTTTGGAGGAACTTCTGTAGGAACGGCTAAAAGCATCAAACAGGTTGTTGAAATAATTACGAAAAATACTGAGGCTAAAATTGTCGTTTTATCTGCAGTTTCTGGAACCACAAATGCTTTGGTTGCTATAAGCAATGCCTTCGAAAACAATGCTGTAGAAGAAGGCAACCTGCAAATTGATTTGCTATTCGAGAGTTATGTGCCTTTAGTCCGAGAATTGTATAGTAACGAAAGTTATCAGCAGAGCGCTAAGTGTTTTTTAGAGGGAGTCTTTTTAGAAATAAAACAAAAGGGTTCAAAACAGTTTAACCATCAAGATAGCCTTTTTATTTTGGCTCAAGGAGAAATTATTTCTACCAACTTAGTGCAGCTGTATTTAGATGAAAGAAACATTGCTTCGAATTTGATTTCTGCCTTAGATTTTATGAAGATCGACGCAAACAAAGAACCTATAATTGTATCGATATCGGAAAAACTAAAACCCATATTACAGCAGCAATCCCATCAAAATTTATGGATTACTCAAGGTTTTATCTGTAGGAATCACCTTGGTGAAGTTGACAACTTACAACGCGGTGGAAGCGATTACAGCGCCTCTTTGATTGGAGCGGCAATTTCTGCTTCAGAAGTACAAATTTGGACAGATATTGACGGTATGCACAACAATGATCCTCGTTATGTTAATAACACCTTTTCTATTGAAGAAATATCTTTTGACGAGGCAGCAGAGTTGGCGTATTTTGGTGCTAAAATATTGCATCCACAGAGCTTAATTCCTGCCAAAGACAATGGCATTCCTGTATTGTTAAAAAACACATTCAATCCAGAAGCAAAAGGAACCATTATTAAAAATAGTACCGTAAAAAATGGAGTGACCGCCATTGCTGCGAAAGATGGCATTACGGCTATTAAAATTAAATCATATCGCATGTTGTTGGCTTATGGTTTTTTAAAGACAATTTTTGAAGTTTTCGAAAAATATAAAACCCCTATAGATATGATCACAACTTCTGAGGTTGCTGTTTCTTTAACGATTGATGATACGACCTCTTTAGAGGCCATTGTATCAGAATTAAACAGCCTTGGAAAAGTTGAAGTTGATGGTGGTTTAAGTATTGTTTGTGTAGCAGGTGACTTTTCTCAAAATAAAGAAGGCGAAAGCGCCACAGTGTTTAATTCTTTAAAAGGAATACCAATTCGAATGATTTCTTACGGGGGAAGTAATTATAATGTATCTTTATTAGTGAAGACATCAGACAAGGTAGCTGCATTAAATACACTCAACGAAGGATTGTTTCACAAAAGCTTAGAAAAACCTATGTAGCAATTGATCGGTTAGCACGAAAGATTAACACCTATGTAAAATCGTTATTAACTGTACAAACAACTAGTTCATTTTGTTTGTTAATTTTTCAAACTGATCTTTTGCTTCTTTTCCGCCATATAATATGGCATATACAGCATCAATAATAGGGGTTCTGGTGCCTGTTTTTTGCTTAATTTCATAAGCGCTTTTTACAGCGTAATACCCTTCTGCAACCATACTCATTTCCATCATGGCAGATTTAACCGTATAGCCCTTCCCTATCATGTTTCCAAACATTCTGTTTCGACTAAAGGTAGAATAGCCTGTCACTAATAAATCTCCTAAATAGGCCGAATTATTAATGTTTCGCTTCATCTTATGTACCTTCTTAATATAGCGTTTCATTTCTCTAATGGCATTGCTCATTAAAACCGCTTGAAAATTGTCTCCGTAGCCTAAACCGTGAGAAATTCCAGCTGCAATCGCATAAATGTTCTTTAACATGGCAGCATATTCTGTTCCAATAATATCATCTGATATTTTGGTTTTTATATAACGCCCTGCAATTGCTTTGCTTAGTATTTTTGCTTTTTCTGAATCTTGGCAAGCAATGGTTAAATAAGACAAGCGCTCCATGGCTACTTCTTCTGCATGACAAGGACCGCTAATGACACCAATATTTTCTATAGGAACATTATATTCTTGTTGAAAATGTTCTCCAACTATCAAGCCTGTTTCTGGCACAATCCCTTTAATAGCAGAAAAAATAGTTTTATTTTCTAAGGAAACCGTTAGTTTTTCAAGCTCCATTTTTAAAAAAGCCGAAGGAATTGCAAAAATTAATATATCATTTGAAGCTACGGTTTCATTTATGTCGTTTGATAGTTTTAACTGATTCGGGTGCAATTCTGCTGAACTCAAATAGTTAGGATTGTGTTTGTTGCGTTTTATGTGTTCAATCGCATACACACTTCTCATATACCATCCAACGCTCTCTAAATTCTCAGATAACATTTTAACAATAGCAGTAGCCCAGCTACCTCCTCCAATTACGGCAATTTTAACATTGTTGCTCATTCGCTTTGAATCATTTGGTTGGGTCAAAAATAAGAAAACTATGTTCTTTAGCACAATGCTTGAGGTAATTATTATATTTGTCTAAACATTTACCCAAGTGTTTGCTTAAGTATAGCTGAAAAACACTTCGTTTTTTAGATAAAGGCGCATTTTGCTTAAGTTTTCTCCATAAAAAGAGAGCGCAAGGTTAATAAATCAATGGCGGTAAGCGGCTTAAAACGTTTTTTTAAAGACACTATTATTTATGGGATTGCGGCGGTTTTGCCCAGGGCAATCAACATTTTTTTAGTGCGACTTCACACCTCTACCTTAGAAGCAAACACCTACGCAATCAATACAGATTATTATGTGTATGCGGCTTATTTTAATGCCTTATTAACCTATGGAATGGAGACTGCCTTTTTTCGGTTTTTTTCAAAAGAAAAAGAACAGGGGAAAATCGTCTCAACAAGCTTTATCAGCTTAGCAATTACCGGCCTGCTCTTTTTAATTTTTATGCTGATTTACAGCGAACAAATAAGTGCTTTTTTTGCTTTTCAAAACCCCTTATTTTTCAAACTACTTGTTTGGACTATTGTTTTAGACACCTTAGTTGTCATCCCTTATGCGTATTTGAGGGTTTCGAATAGACCCTTGCGTTTTACCTTCTTTAAGATCTTAAACATTTTAATTTTTGCGCTTCTAAATGTATTTTTCCTTTGGTACGTCCCTTTTTCAATAGAGAACGGCTTGTATTTACCTTCTTTTATAATGGAATACTATCAGCAACAACCTAAAGTGATGCACATTTTTGTTGCTGGAACCGTTGCGAGTAGTGTTAGCTTTCTATTGCTTTTACCTTTGATTTTTCAATTCAAAATTTCTTTTGATTTTCTGTTACTTAAAAAAATGCTTCGCTATAGCATCCCGATAATGGTGGGGAGTTTGGCTTTTGTAACTAATGAAAACTTAGATAAATTACTGTTGGGAGAGCTTATCGGAAAAGAGCAAATGGGAATTTATGCAGCTTGTTATAAGCTTGGCGTGTTTATGACTTTATACATTATGGCCTTTCGTTTGGGAGCAGAGCCCTTTTTCTTTAATCACGCTGCAACAAAAAATGCCAAAGAAAACTATGCCAAAATTCTAACTTGGTTCACCTTGTTTGGCGCCTTATTTATGTTAATTGTGGTGCTATATATAGATGTATTTGCCAAAATACTCTTAGGAAAGCCCGAATACTTCCAGGCTTTGCAAATTGTCCCTATTATTTTGTTGGCCAACCTATTGCTTGGGGTCTATAACAACCTATCGGTTTGGTACAAACTTACTGATAAAACTCAGTACGGGATGTATTTTTCGGTGCTTGGCGCAATAATTACTATTGCTTTTAATATTATTATGATTCCTAAGATTGGCTTTATGGCATCTGCTTGGGCTACTTTAATTACCTATGGCTTTATGGTAATTTGCTCTTATTGGCTTGGAAAAAAGTATTATACGGTTCCTTATGAACTAAAAAAGATTGGTCTGTATTTAGTTGTTTCTACCTCTTTTAGCGCATTGTCTTTTCTAGAATTTAGAGAAAATTATTGGTTTTCTATATCGGCAATTTTTGGTTTCTTTGTTTTGATTTATCTACTAGAAAAAAACACGATTAAACAATTTTTAAAATAGTAACATTATGAAAGTACAGATCATCAACAAATCGAAACACGAAATACCTGCATATGAGACAGAGGGCTCTGCTGGAATGGATTTACGTGCAAACCTTGATGAAGTTGTCGTTTTAAAACCGCTTGAAAGAGCAATTATTAAAACCGGTTTGTTCATTGCCTTACCCATCGGTTTCGAGGCCCAAGTAAGACCTAGAAGTGGTCTTGCTGCAAAAAAAGGGATTACTGTATTAAACTCTCCAGGAACTGTTGATGCAGATTATCGTGGAGAAATTGGCGTGATTTTAGTCAACCTTTCCAATGAAAATTTTACCATAAGTGATGGTGAGCGGATTGCTCAACTTATCATAGCAAAACACGAGCGTGCACAATGGAAAGAAGTTGAAGTTTTAGACGAAACAGAGCGTGGTTCAGGCGGTTTTGGTAGTACTGGGGTTTAATTTATATTCCTCATAACCCTCCTTAAACAAGCATGTTTTTTAGAAAACTAATTTTTTATATAATTGACTCATTTTTCGAACGTCATCGTTCATAAGCTCAAAGTCTAAAAATATATGTGAGTGATATAAAAAACCTTGCTGCTTGTAAAATTCAAAAGCCTGTTGTTTTTCATCCATAGCATCCAACCAGATTGCTTTATAGCCTTCTTTTTTAGCCCTAGTTTCTAACCATAAGAGCAAGGTTTTCCCTATCGCTTTTCCTTGGGCTTTTGGCCTCAGATAGATGCGATGCAATTTTACTTGCTTTGCAATTGCCAAATCTTTTAATTGTTGATCCCAAACAACTCTAAAATTACCAATAATTTCACCTTGATAAACAATAAAATAATAATCGCTCTTTTCTTGTTTTAGATCCTTTTTAATAGCAGAATTTGAATATTGAGTTTCTATATACCAAGCACCATTGTCTTTCCAAAAATGAGCGTATGCTGGTGGGTAAACTTCTTTCATTAACGAAGCTAATAAATCGCTATCTGCTTCTTCTATTACTTTTAAGGAAATGTTTGATGAAACCTGTATCATGGATATAAATAAAACAAGCTGTCCTAATACAGATTAGAACAGCTTGAGGATTAAACAGAACTTTTAAAAATGGTTAATCCTGATTGTTTATAGTTTCTTTTATTTTTGCTTCTAATTCATCCATTAATTCTGGATTGTCTTTAATCACAACTTTAACAGCATCTCTTCCTTGTCCTAGTTTTGTATCACCATAACTAAACCATGAACCACTTTTTTTAATGATTCCAAGTTCAACTCCAATATCTAAAACTTCTCCAACTTTAGAGATTCCCTTTCCGTACATAATGTCAAATTCTGCAGTTTGAAAAGGAGGGGCTACT
>CBFHUV010000035.1:0-18105 GCA_965659055.1 Polaribacter sp. | reverse complement strand
TAATCACGCAAATTGTGAAAATGAATTTCTACCAAACCTTTATCTCTTGCTCTTTTTATTATAGAATGGTCAAATGGACTTTGAATCAATTCTGGAGACACTGTAATAATATCTATACGCATAGCACAAAGGTACAAGTTTCAATTATTTTTTTGAATTCTTTTTAGTGTAATTTCAAAATAATTGATTGGGTTTGAACCTTGTTTGTTCTATGAGGTTTAATTCATGAAATGACTTATTTAGAAACCATTTCTTCAATCTTATTTACAAGATCTTCAGGTTCTATAGGTTTGTATACAAAACCGCTCATACCACAACGTTCAATGTTGTTTTTGACTTCGATAAAAACAGATGCTGATAATGCTAATATAGGAATATCTTTATTGAATTTTCTAATTTCAGTAGCGGCTGTAAAGTAGGGTCATAAATAGCTTTAAGTTCATTGTTGTTATAAAGAGCTTTGTTTAGGTGTTTAAAGGCAGAGTCTCTCATCTGTTTCGTCCATAATAGGGCATAAGAAGAAGCAATTTTATAGGATAGTTCGGTCGAAGGGTTTTTATTATAGTTACTACTATAAACTTGTAAAGCAGGCACTAACTGTCCTGCTCTTTGTAAACTGTCGGCCTGTTGAATGGTGTTTTGGCAAGTCATAGAATTAATGAAACTAAAACATAGGCAACATAAAATTATTTTTTTCATTTTCTTTAATTTATAATTGTGTTACAAAAATATTAGAGCTTTAGTTTGTTTACTTTTAAAATAGACCAACGACCTTTTTTCGTTGGTATTTAGCGCTGTAGTTATTAAGTTCTATTGAGATCATAGAAAATAAACAAAACTTTACTCTACAAAATCTGTTTATCTTTACAAAAACATGTGTATGAAAATTTTCACAACCCTTGCTATTATCCTTTTTTTAGGTTGCCAATCAAATCCTGAAGTAAAAGAATTAGAGAATATTCGAATTGTAAGAGATGCTTACGGTGTCCCTCATATTTTTGGAAACACAGATGCCGAAGTTGCTTATGGCTTAGCCTGGGTGCAGTGTGAGGATCAATTTATTACTTTACAGGAGCTCATGGCTGCATGTAAAGGAAAGCTTGGAGAAATCAAAGGAAAAGAGGGCTTAATTGCTGATTTTGGAATCAAATTTATGGGACTTCAAAAAATTGCGCACGCCAATTATGAAAAAGATGTAACGGGGAAGTTTAAGGAGTATCTGGAAAGTTTTGTGGCTGGGATAAATACGTATGCTCAATTGCATAAGGAGGAAGTTTTGATTGATGGCTTGTTTCCAATTACAGGTCAAGATGTTATTGTGGGCTACTTGCTGGGTAATTTAGAGGTTTCACATGCGGGAAAAGATTTAGCAAAAATATTGAATGGAAGCTTGTATAAAGATAAAGAAGTCGAGGCTCCTCGAGGTTCCAATGGGTTCGCAATTTCCAAAAGGAAAACAAATGACAATAAAACCTATTTGGCAATTAACTCACATCAACCTCTTGAGGGTTGGTATTCATGGTACGAAGCACATCTTGTTAGCAAGGAAGGCTTAAATATTTTAGGAGGAACATTTGCTGGTGGAATTTGTATTTTTCATGGTGTAAATCAAAACTTAGGGTGGGCACATACCGTAAATCATGCTGATTTTTCGGACGTGTATAAGCTAGAGATGCATCCAACTCGTGAAAACTTTTATAAATTTGATGACCAATGGCTTGAGCTCAAAGAAAATAAACATACTGCGTGGTTAAAGTTAACCGATGCTCTAAAAATTCCAATTTCACAAACAAACTATGAGAGTGTTTATGGACCTGCGTTTAAAACTGATGATGGTGTTTTTGCATGGAACTTTGTTGTTGGGCGTTCTATTAAAATGGCAGAACAATGGTACTTGATGAATAAGGCCACTAATTTTAATGAATTTAAAAAAGCATTAGCCTTAAGAGGGATTTCAACTTTGAATTTTGTGTATGCAGATAGGCAGGATACTATTTATTATTTAAGCAATGGTGGATTTCCAAAAAGAAACCCGGCCTATGATTGGTCAGGTATTTTACCAGGAAATACTTCAAAGACCTTATGGGGAGATGCAACTGTTTCTTTAGACAGCTTGCCACAAGTATTAAATCCAAAAGGTGGGTGGGCGTTTAATACAAACAACACACCATTCTCAGCGGCAGATTCACTTTCAAATTTTAAAGAATCAGGCTTAAACAGACAAATGGGTTACCAATCTAAAGGTCTTGAGAATAATAGAAGTCTGCGATTTTTAGAATTGATAAAGCAATATAGCACATTGAGTTATGAAGATTTTAAACGTATAAAGTATGATTTGCAGTATCCAACAAAAATGATGACTCCAACTGCAGTTAATTTGGAAGATATGATGCATTTAGATCCTAGTGTATATCCAGACATAGCAGATGCCATCGTTCTTTTAAACCAATGGAATCGAAAATCAGATTTAGAAAATACAACAGCTGCTTTGTACATCATTAGTTGGTTAGAAATTGATCGAATCCGAACAGAGGAGGGGAGAATTGTTAGAGGTGGACGCATTACAGAGCAAGATGCAGTTGCAGGAATAAGAAAGGCTAAAAAGGAATTGTTGACCAATTTCGGTACTTTAGAGCTTCCTTTAGGGCAAATACAGCGCTTGATTCGTGGCGATGTAAATTTGCCAATAGCGGGCATGCCAGACGTGTTAGCAGCCATATATAGTAAACCCACCAAAGATAAAACCTATAAAGCTTTTGCGGGAGAATCTTATATTGCCTTAGTCCGATTTGGAGAAAACGGCGTGGAAATAGAAAGTGTCAATACTTTTGGAGCTTCAGAAAAACCAGAGAGTCCTTATTATACCTCTGAAATGAAATTCTTTGCCACACAACAACTAAAAAAAATGACCTTAGATACCATCCTTGTTTTACAAAATGCAAAACGCATATATCATCCAAAGAGCATACAATAAGAAAAGCTACCTAAAATAGATAGCTTTTTAAATAGTGTATAGGAACCAATTTTATTTTAGTAATTCGTCAATTCTATCAAAAGATTCCTCACCGCTACCGACAAATTTGTATAAAATTTTCCCCTCAGGATCTAGAATAAATTTGGTTGGATAGGCTTTAACGTTAAATTTTAGAACAAAATTATCTTCACCTTTACCATTAATAATTTGCAGCCAATCATAGTTTTTAGGTTGGATAAAATTATTAATCTTGTCTATAGGTTCGCCACTGTTTACGCCTAAAATTGCCAATCTGTTTGGGTATTTCTGTTGGTATTTTTTAACATCCGGCATTTCTGCTACACAAGGACCACACCAAGTACCCCAAAAATCAATTAAAACATATTTACCTCTTAAAGATTCTAAACTAAATTTAGAACCATCTAAGGTTTTTATAGTGCTAAAATTTGGTATTACTTTTCCAATCATTGTTGTTTCGATACCTTTAATTCTAGTGGCTATTTGCTGGTAAAACGGATTGTTTTGCAAATGTTCTTCGAGGTTATTGAAAAGACTGATCGACTCTTCATCATTGGTTTGACTGCGCATCATCATATCTGATAAATACCAAACTGATGCCTCAGAATTTGGATGGCTATTGACAAAGTCTTTTTTAAGTGAAACAACCTGTGTATCTAATTGGTCAATAGAATCTTGATACATTTGATGCTTTGCATCGTCCTTTGCTAGTAGGTTTTTTCTAAGTTGAATATTAATGGATTTATTCATCAAAGGATATACTTGCTTATTAATGATAGTTAAATCATTATTTGCATCCGTACCGCTTGGATACGCATCAATAAAATCGCTAACAGTTCCTGTAAACTCAATTTGATCTCCAGGGCTTGCTAAAAATTGGAACAAAGAAGATTTTACTGGATAATAACCTCTTCCGGTGCGTTTGATAGTGCTTTCTACATTGGGCCAAAAGACAACATACGTTTGCTCATTGATTTTTGCCGTATAGCTAAAATGCTCATTTTCTACAAAAACTGAGTCTGAAACACGGTTTCCATCAGGTCCTATATAACTAGTAGACATAAATTTACTATCCAACCCTTTTATGGTTCCAGAGACGGTAAAAGAATCTTTTGGAACAGTTGGTTCATTTTTACAAGAACTTATTAAGAGGCTTAAGCAAAGGATGCTAAAAATAATTTTTTTCATAAAAGTGTTTCAAATCATTGTTACTTTTTAACTAGCTTTTCATCCTTAGCAGGCATTGGTCCTCTTAAATGAATAATCAGTCCATTTAAAAAATTCCGCAAAATCTGATCTCCACATTCTACATATTTAGGATGTTCTTCATTTCTAAAAAAAGCACCGAGCTCTCCTTTAGAAACTTTAAAATCGACAAGCTTACAGATGTCAATAATATCAGTGTCACGCAATTTATGTGCAACTCGCAATTTTTTAAATATATCGTTGTTTGTTAATCCCATAGGGCAAAGGTATTGTTTTAAATTAATCTACCATTTGAAAAATAGCCAAAGCGTAAATGGCAAAACGCGCAAAGCGAAATAATCCAAATAAAAGAACTCCTTTTAAAGGGTATTTAATGAGTCCACCTGCCATACATGTTATTGAAAAAGGAATCGGAAGTAAGGCTCCAACTACAATTAAAAAACCACCCCATTTACTTGTGTTTTTTAGATGCTTTGCCATTTTTACTTCCAACCAATTTTTTACAACCTGAATATGTAAAGCTGCTTTGCCTATACAATAAGATATAATACCTCCTGTATAAGACAGGAGTGCTAAAATACTTAAGGTTAAAACAGGATCATCTGTTTTTTTTGACCAGGCAATAAATATTTCCGGTGGAATTAAACCTAAAATTGATTCAGAAGTGAAGAAAATAATAAGGATCCCTGTTCTTGAAAAAGTTTCGGTTATGGCTTGTAATCCTTCATTAATATTGTAAACATACTTGTTGAAAAGTACGATTCCTAAAACAACAAGGACCACAGGTATAATTGCCTTTTTTAAGCTTTTTCCTATAAAATTATAAAAACCTGTATACGAATAGTACTGGTGTAATAATTTTGTTTTTGATTTCTTTTTCGTTTTTCTTTTATGCGTCATGACTCGTAAACTAACAAGTTTGAATATCTGCAAATATATTCTTTTTTTAAACCGAAGTAGTTTATTTTCTTAACCAAGATTTTAAAATTTCGCTTTGCAATTTTGTTGAATTATCCAATTTCTTTATTGTAAATTTTTTAGTAGTTCGGTTTGGATTTGTCATTTCAATTTCAAACCAGCTGCTGCTAGTATTTTAATGTAGTTGATAGATTCTTTTGTATACAAATAGTTAAAGACCTTCGTCAAAGATTGACGAGCTAAGGTTTAAAAAGCTAATTTATTCTTTAATTTAAAATCAAAAATTATTCATCTGTTAAATTAGTAATTTGATAAAAATTTAGGGAACTATGCGGTGTTAATACTCTGTTAATTTTACAAATTAGCGATAGCTGCCTCAGCACATCGTTCTCCATCCATGGCTGCAGATACAATACCACCTGCATAACCACCGCCTTCTCCACATGGATAAAGACCAACAATTTCTGGATGTTCTAAATTGGCTTTTCTTGGAATGTTTACCGGTGATGAGGTTCTCGATTCTACCCCAACTATATTTGCTTCGTTGGTGTAATAACCGTGCATTTTTTCTCCAAAAGCTGCAAAACCTTTTCTCAATCTACTACCAATAAGTTTTGGTAAAAGAGAATGGAGGGGGGCAGAGTTCAAACCAGGCTGATAAGAACTAGAATTTAAACTCGGCGACAAAGTACCCTCGACAAAATCAACTAATCGTTGCGCAGGTGCAGTTTGACTTCTACCTCCTGCAGTAAAAGCCAATCGCTCTAAGTTTTTTTGATATTCCAAGCCTTTTAATACGCCAAACTTCTCATAAGCAGGAAGGTCTTTATCTACATTGATCTCAACTACAATTCCAGAATTGGCATATAGGTTGTTTCTCTTACTTGGAGACATTCCATTAACGACTACTTCGCCATTAGCTGTCGCAGCTGGAACGATAAAACCCCCTGGACACATACAAAAAGAATAGACACCTCTATCGTTTACTTGCTCAACTAAGCTATATGCAGCGGCTGGCAATAAGTCATCGCGTTTTCCGCTGCAATGGTATTGAATACTATCAATAATATGCTGGGGATGCTCTACACGAACTCCCATTGCAAAAGATTTTGCTTTTAAAGCAATGTTCTTTTTATGTAATAATTCATAGATGTCTCTGGCAGAATGACCTGTTGCCAGAATTACCGCTTCGACTGCCATTTCAGTGCCATTTAGTAACTGTAAGGCCTGTAATTTATTGTTTTTAATTATAAAATCGACAACCCTACTTTCGAAATGTATTTCACCTCCATGCTCAAGAATCGTCGCTCTTATATTTTCGATAATTTTAGGCAACTTATTGGTTCCGATATGAGGATGCGCATCGATTAAAATTTGTTCTGTAGCGCCGTGATATACCAAGTTCTCAAAAATTCGCCGTACATCGCCGCGCTTTAGGCTTCGGGTGTACAACTTTCCATCAGAATAGGTGCCGGCACCACCTTCGCCAAAACAATAATTTGAATCTTCGTTTACGATATGATCTTGATTAATTGCTTTTAAATCTCTTCTTCGCTCTTGAACTTTTTTACCGCGTTCTAATACTATTGGTTTGAAACCTAATTCAATACAGCGTAAGGCTGCATACATGCCTGCTGGTCCAAAACCAATGATATGAATTTCTTTTGCCTTAGAAACATCCTGATAGTGAAAATCATATTCAGATGTTTCAGGAGCTGTTTCGTTTATATAAACCGCTATTTTGTAGTTGAAGTAAATTTGAGGTTTGCGCGCATCTATAGACTTCCGAAGTACTTTGATACTACCAATGGTATTTGGTGCAATCGATAGGTGTTTTGCCGCTTTGTTAAGCAGGATACCATCAATAGCCTCTTCCTTAAGTTGAATTCTTATTTGTATGTCTTTACGCATGCCGCAAAAATAAGTAATTCTGCCTGTACATTTTTCTTCAATATATTTTCTCTTGTATATATCGTATTTGGCTTTGATAGTTTTAGCAGTGGTTTAAAAGAGTATTTTTACTTTCCTTTCGCAGTGCTACAATCCCTAAGTAAAAATGAAATTTTCAACTCTGTTTCCAAATTTCAAACAAATTGGTACTATATGTTTATGATCGTGTTGCTAACGTTTATTTTTTATGTTGTTGGACATTTTTTGGGTAAGCAATTTGCAAACGGTGCTATTAAAAAAAGAGGAATTAATTTTTTGTCTCCTTCCATTTCTGAATAATTTTTAATTCATTTTGTAACACACCTTTAGGGTCTTTCTCAAATTTATTTCTTTGTTTTTCGGTTAAGGAATTTGAAACCCACCAGTCATGCATTTCTTTGATTGAGGTTTTTAAGGGTCTATAGCTTAGGCCGGATTCTACTCCTTTTTCAACACTTGCTCTAGAAGAACCATAATTATTACCAGTTGGCATAATCCATGGTACAAGGTCACTAATGCCATTACTTTCCAAAAAATCATAATCATCAATTAAAACATAATTGTTTTTTGTAGGAAAGGCTGTAGCAGCTTCCTTAACAAAGTCCAACATCGTTTGCTGAACTTTTGGTCCGACAGCATTATAAGTTCCAGTAAGGCTGCTTTCTGCCAATCGAATCATAAATTCTGCAACATCCCTTACATCAATATATTGAACTGGATCTTCTTTTTTACCTGGAACCAAAATTTCACCACCTCGAGCCAAACGAACAGGCCAATGAATAAACCGATTTGTTAAATCACCAGGTCCAAACATATAAGTGGGCCTAACAATTATAGTTCGCTCTTCTCCAAAAGCTTTTTTTGCCGCTGCTTCAGAATTGGTCTTCATGACACCGTACCAATATTCTAATTTTTCAGATTCATGGTTAAAAGTTTCGGGCTCCTTAGTCAATGTTTTTGTGTCTTCTGAAATGTTTTTATTTAAATAAGGATAGTAAACACCTGTAGAGGAGGTGTATAGATATAATTTTACCTTATTCTTTAATAAATTAGCAGTTGCTTCAGTCCATTGAACACGTTGTCCAGAATTATCAATTACAACATCCCATTCTCTATTTTCTAATGCAGACAAGTCATTATTTCGATCTCCAACTAAGTGTTCTACCTTATTGAATAACTCTTGATGCACGGTAGATTTTGTTTTTCCTCTTGTAAATATTGAAATAGAATGCTCTCTTTTTAAGGCATATGCAATTTGGTGGGGTCCTAAAAAACTGGTTCCTCCCAAGATTAGGATTTTCAATTTTTTAGGTGCATTAAAATCACAAGCCCATAAGCTTGATCCTATAAAGGGCATTACAACTCCAGCTGCAATACTTTTTTTAATGAATGCTCTTCTGCTTTTCAAGTTTTTCATGAGTATATTTTTAATTTGATTAATGGCAATTTAAGGGTTTTTTAAAAAATTAAAAAATATAGATGAATTTCATTCGGAATTTGAATAAATTAAAATACAGATGCAACGAACTAAAGTGAATAAATACATATATATTATTTTAAATGAACCATAATGAAGGATTTAGTTTTTGTCTTGAATGCGCATTTCAAGCCTTTCCATACTCAATGATCAAGTAATTTTTTTTAGAAAATTCAAACTCAAATGCTGCTGAAAATCTAAAGAAAAAATACAATTAATTAAAGAATGACAATAAAACTAAATAAATATTTTTATCGTGAAGATTTTGTCATTCTGTCATTTCCAAAAATATCTTTTCTTAATTCTGTTTTAAAACCTTTTTCATTGAGCATTTTAATTGTTTCATTTCCTAGGTATTGGTTGATTTCAAAAAACAAAGACCCCTCTTTTTTTAATTGTTCTTTGGCTAAATCGGCTATTTTTTCATAAAAAAACAACGGTTGCTCATCAGATACAAATAAGGCTAATGGAGGTTCGTTTTGTAATACATTTGCATGCATTTCATGCTTCTCAATTTCTCTTACATAAGGAGGATTAGAGACAATAATGTCAAATTTCTGATGTAGCTGATTTTTACTTAATATATCTAGTTCCATAAAATCAATGTGTACATCATTTCGCGCTGCATTTTGTTTTGCAATATGAATGGCCTTAAATGAAATGTCAATGGCAGAAATTTTAGCATTTGGCAGGTTTTTTGCCAGTGAAATTGCAATACAACCACTACCTGTTCCTATATCTAAAATAGTAAGATTTTGATTCGTTGAATTAAATTCTGTTAGGATCCAACTTACCAGTTCTTCAGTTTCTGGCCTAGGGATTAACGTGTCTTTAGTAACCTTAAATGGCAGACCCAAAAATTCAGTTTCACCTAGTATATATTGAATAGGTTCTTGAGCTTTTAATCGTGCTAAAGCATTGTAGAAATATTGGAAATTGTCATCAGACAAACTTATTGCATGGTTTAAAGCGAGGTCAATGCGCTGCAGCCCAAGCTTCTTTTCCATTAAATGGTAAAAAAAGGAGTCAATTTCTGTTTGAGGAAAAATAGAAGATAATTCTTTATTAAAATGATTTCTGAATTCTTTCAAAAACATATTATAAGTCTTTTAACATCCAAACATTACAAGAATAATGACCGGTATCACCAAGAGGTTTATCTAAAGAAATAAAACCATTTTTATGATACAAGGCACGAGCTGCTTCCATATATGGCAAGGTTTCTAAATAACACTGCTTGTAGCCTAGCTCTTTGGCTTCTTGCAAACATATTTGGATTAATTTGCTTCCTAAACCAAGTCCTCGGGCTTCTGGTAAGAAGTACATTTTTTGAAATTCGCAGATAGGCCCATCATAATTGGCTAGCTGTGCAATTCCGGCACCTCCGATAACCCTTCCATGCTGCTCAATTACATAATATAAAGAATTTTTGTCTTTATACGCATTATAAAGATCCTCTAAAGCCTTGTCTTCGTAGGCAGTTCCTACCTTTGGAACTCCAAATTCGATAAGAACAGCTCTTATGACATGTGCAATTTGTTCATTGTCTTGGGCTTCAAGGGCTCTAATTACGGGTGCTTCTGTATTCACTTTAATGTCTTATTTTTGCAGAGCAATTTAGGATATAAAAAATAAATATGAACTATACTAACGACGAAAAATACATGCTTCGTTGCTTGCAATTGGCAGCTAAAGGAATTGGAACAACACGGCCAAATCCTAGTGTTGGTGCTGTAGTTGTTTTGGATGGTCATATTATTGGTGAAGGATTTACTAGCCCATATGGTGGTGCTCATGCCGAAGTGAATGCTATTAACTCAGTATTAGATAAAGATCAATTGAAAGAAGCGAGTCTTTATGTAACCTTAGAGCCGTGTTCGCATCATGGTAAAACACCTCCTTGTGCTGATTTAATTATTGCCCATCAAATTAAAAAAGTATACATAGGCTGTTTGGATACGCATAGTTTGGTTTCTGGGAAAGGTATAGAGCGATTGCAAAATGCAGGGTGTAAAGTGCATTTGGGAATTTTAGAGGCCGCTTGTAGAGACCATCATAAGCGTTTTTTTACTGTTCAAGAAAAAAAACGCCCGTTTGTACTATTAAAATGGGCCGAAACTAAGGATGGATTTATAGCTCCTAAGACAAATTTAAAGCCTGTGCTTTCAACTAATAGTGCAATCCAAGATCAAAAGCCAGTTTGGATCAGCAATGCATACTCGCAACAACTGGTTCATAAATGGCGGGCAGAAGAACAGGCTATATTGGTCGGTGCGAATACTGTCTTAGTGGACAATCCCTCTTTAACAGTGAGGCATTGGAAAGGAGTCAATCCTATTAGAATTGTATTGGATAAGCACATTCAATTACCCATTGAAGCGAATGTTTTTGACGGAGAGGTTCCAACGATATTAGTTCATCAATTAGATGTATCTATAGAAAATAGCCTTATTTTTAAAACTCAAAAAAATCGAAAATACCCCATAGAATTTTCTGCAATTGATTTCTTCAAGCCCATTGCAAAACAGCTATGTGATCTTTTGCAACGCCAAGAAATTCAATCGGTGATGATTGAAGGAGGTGCACAAACGCTGCAAGCATTTATTGACGAAGGATTATGGGATGAAACTCGCGTTTTTGCAGGAGATCTTAATTTTGGCTCTGGAGTTAAGGCTCCAAGGTTTAAAGCCCTTAACAAGAGCGTTCAAAAAGTGAAGTCAGATCTTTTAAGCACTTATGAAAATGATTAAAAACATCATATTTGATTTTGGTGATATCTTCATCAATTTAGACAAGCCAGCAACGAACAAGTTTTTGACTAAATTTGGTGTAGATATAAATGATGATGAATTAACTGCAGTGCAATTAGCATATGAAAAAGGCCTAATAAGTACAGGAGAATTCATTAGTTTTTTTAAGCAAAAATATTCCATTAAGAAAGAAGATGTTTTAAGGGCATGGAATTCAATTTTGTTAGATTTGCCAGCACATCGATTTGATTTTATAAATGAGTTGGCAGTAGCTAAAAAATATCGCCTGTTTTTATTGAGTAATACCAATGAACTTCACATTAACTGGATTAAGGAAAATTGGGGTTTGCCATTGTTTGAACTTTTTAAAAACTGTTTCGAAAAATTTTATCTTTCCCATGAAATCAATTTGCGAAAACCAGATGAAAGTATCTTTACCTTTTTGTTGGAAGAGAACAATTTAAATCCGTCTGAGACCCTTTTTATTGATGATGTTTTGGCAAATACAGCTGCTGCAGAAAAATTGGGTATTCATGTGTGGAATTTAATTCCAGGGGAAGAAGATGTTGTAGATTTGAGGTCAAAATTAAAGATTTAGCTATGTTGTATTTGGTATTAAGTGTTTTCTTTTCAACCTCGTTATTTGTCATTTTCAAGTATTTTGATGTTTATAAAATAGATACTTTAAAAGCAATTGTTGTCAATTATTTGGTCGCTTTTGCCTTGGGTTTTTTGCTTACAGATTCTCAAGTTCCTCTAAGGAGTTTGCCCTCGGAGCCTTGGTTCTTTGGCGCTATGATGTTGGGTTTTCTCTTTGTATTGGTCTTTTTTGTAATGGCACTAACAGCTCAGAAAAATGGAGTTTCTGTGGCGTCCGTTGCAAGTAAAATGTCTGTAGTTATCCCTATAGTGTTTGGAGTCTGGTTGTATAATGAATCCCTGTCAGTTTTTAAAGTTATAGGTATAATTATGGCTTTAGTAGCTGTTTATTTATCATCCTATAAAGTCTCAAAAAAAGAAGGCCTAACTAAGGTAAAGTTGTTGTTTCCCGCATTTTTGTTTTTGGGTTCTGGTACCATTGATACTCTTTTAAAGTATATTGAAAATCATTTTGTGAAGACTGAGGATGTGGCAATTTTTTCAGGAAGTCTTTTTGGTTTTGCAGCTTTTTTTGGCCTGATAATTTTGTTTGTAAAGCTTTTAAAAAACAGAGAAGGCTTTGGTGTTAAAAACCTTATTGCTGGTGTTGTTTTAGGAGTCCCTAACTACTATTCGATCGTTTTTTTAATAAAGGCCTTACAGCATGGTGGATTCGAAAGTTCTAGTCTTTTTACAGTGAATAATTTGGCCATCGTTTTATTATCCACTAGTGTTGGTTTTTTTGTGTTTAAGGAAAAGTTTAGCACACAAAATAAAATGGGAATCTTTTTGGCTATTGTAGCCATCATTTTAGTTGCAACCGCATAATGATAGACACTTATAAAACCATAGCAAAAGATTCTGAAGAAACACTGTACAAAGATCGAAGTAGCAAATTTTTTGGTTACGCATTTCCTGTGCTTAATGAAGATCAAATTAAAGAGACGCTGGAGCTACTAAAGAAAAAACACCATTCAGCGCGACATTTTTGTTATGCATGGCAATTGGGAGCAGATCCGATTCGCTATAGAGCAAATGATGATGGAGAACCTAGTAACTCTGCTGGAATGCCTATCTATGGTCAAATTCAATCCTTTGAACTCACCAATATTTTGGTGGTCTCTGTTCGCTATTTTGGTGGGACTAAATTGGGTGTTGGAGGCTTGATTTCTGCCTATAAAAATTCTGCTCAACTGGCCTTAGAGGCTTCTGAGATTATAGAAAAAACAATTGAGGTTTTATTTGAGTTGAAATTTGATTATGATTTAATGAATCCTGTAATGCGCATTCTAAAAGAGCTAAATATAGAGATCGTTTCTCAAGAATTGCATTTGGATTGTCTTTATATAATTTCTGTAAGAAAAACAGAGGGAGCAAATGTATTGCGCGCTTTTGAAGCTTTGTATAAAGTTCAAGTTAAAGAGTTAATCGATTAAAAGTTTCATAATATAGTCTGGACAACGCATAGGTTTTTTTGTATCCATAGCTACAAAGGCCAGAATTGTATTGCCAATACATAATAATTCACCCAATTGATTGTGAATTTCATAATCAAATTCAATTTTAACAGTAGGTGTTTTTTTTAGAGTAGTTTTTATTGTAATTTCATCATCAAATTCGGTAGATTTTTTAAAATTGCATTGTAATGAAACTACAGGAAGCATGGTGTTGTTTTCTTCCATTTTTTTATAAGAAATCCCCAAAGAACGAAGCCACTCGATTCTTCCAATTTCGAAAAATTGAGCATAATTTCCATGGTAAACAACGCCCATTTGGTCGGTTTCTCCATAACGTACTCGTAATGAGGTACTTTTTGTAATCATTGTTGATTTTATTTAGTTCTCGCATTCTACGAAAAAAAAAGTTAATAATCAATAGCAATTTGATTTTTTTATGCTGAATTTTATTCACACTTTTGTAAAGCTATAAAAAAGAGGATCAATCCATACAAATAAATTAATACGAACCCTATTATTGACGTAAATTCAGAATGACTAAAACTGCTGACTCAGTTTGGAATGAGTGCCTTTCATTTATTAAAGACAATATAAAACCACAAGCATATAAAACTTGGTTTGAACCTATCAAACCTGTGAAATTAGCAGGTGAAGCTTTAACGATTCAGGTACCTAGTAAATTCTTTTATGAGTGGTTGGAAGAACATTATATTAAATTGCTTAGAGTTGCCTTAATGAAGCAATTAGGGAATGATGCCAAGTTAATTTATGATGTCCGTATGGAAAACACCTATAGCAGCAATAGACCTCAGACAGTTAAAATACCAAGCTCAAATAGAAATCCTTTAAAATCACAAAATGTCACGGTTCCATTAGAAACCAAAGACAGAGAGTTGCGAAACCCTTTCGTTATTCCAGGTTTGCAAAAGGTAAAAATAGAGTCTCAGTTAAATCCAAATTACAATTTTAATAACTTTGTGGAAGGTGATTCTAACCGTTTGGCTAGGTCTGCAGGAATGGCAGTAGCAAACAAACCAGGAGGTACCTCTTTCAACCCATTGTTAATATATGGTGGCGTTGGTCTTGGGAAAACTCATATTGCACATGCTATTGGAGTTGAGATCAAAGACAAGTATCCTGATAAGACGGTATTGTATATTTCTTCAGAAAAATTTACTCAACAATTTATAGATTCCATCAAATCAAATACCAGAAATGATTTTATTCATTTTTATCAAATGATCGATGTTTTGATTATTGATGATGTGCAATTTTTATCTGGTAAAACAGGAACACAAGATGTCTTCTTTCATATTTTTAATCATTTGCATCAAAACGGGAAACAAGTTATCCTGACCTCTGATAAAGCACCAGTAGATATGCAAGAAATTGAACAACGTTTACTTTCTCGTTTTAAATGGGGATTGTCTGCAGAATTGCAAGCACCAGATTATGAAACAAGAATTTCCATACTTCAAAACAAATTGTTTAGAGATGGGGTAGAAATGCCTGAAGAGATTGTTGATTATATCGCCAAGAATATCAAATCAAATGTTAGAGAACTTGAAGGGGTGCTAATTTCTATGATAGCGCAATCTTCTTTTAATAGAAGAGAATACACCTTAGAACTTGCAAGACAGATTGTTGATAAATTTGTAAAGAACACAAAGAAAGAAGTCTCTATAGATTATATTCAAAAAGTGGTTTCTAAATATTTTGATATGGATGTAGCAACCCTACAATCCAAAACCAGAAAAAGACATATTGTTCAGGCGCGTCAATTGGCCATGTATTTTGCAAAACGAATGACTAAATCATCTTTGGCAAGTATTGGGTCACAAATTGGTCATAGAGACCATGCTACCGTTTTACACGCTTGTAAAACTGTTGACAACCTTACAGAAACAGATAAATTATTTCGTAAATACGTAGATGATTTAACCAAGAAGTTAACCTTCTAAAACTCACTTAATGCAACAGGTATTGATGGTCTGTTTGGGGAATATTTGTCGTTCTCCATTGGCAGAAGGCATCTTACAGTCTAAAGTAGATGCTACAAAAATTAGGGTAGATTCTGCAGGCACAGCCGCATATCATGTTGGAGAGCTACCTGATAACCGATCGATTGAAGTTGCAAGAAAGCACGGCATCGATCTTAGTGGGCAACGCGCTAGGAAATTTACTAGAAAAGATTTTGATATCTTTGATGTCATCTATGCAATGGACCTCAGTAATTACAATTCTATATTAGATTTTGCTAGAAATGAAGCTGACCAAAAAAAGGTGCATTTAATATTAAATGAGGTCTATCCGAAAGCTAATAGGGAAGTGCCCGATCCTTATTATGGAGGATTAGAAGGTTTTGAGCAAGTGTTCCAACTTTTAGAAGAGGCTTGTATTTTGATTGAACAAAAATTACAATGATGCTAGGAAAATTATATTTAATACCAACTACTTTAGGCGATAATGAGCCCCTCGAAGTAATGCCTATTTCTGTAAAGAAGGTGGTAGAGCAGATTGATTATTATATCGTAGAAAACGAAAAAAGCGCTAGAAGATTCATAAAAAAGATTAGCCCTAAAAAATCACAGCCCTCATTGAATATTATGTCGATTGATAAATATGCCGAAGAAATTGAAACACGTTCTTACTTGGATGTCTGTATGGAGGGAGTTTCTGTAGGTTTATTATCAGAGGCTGGAGTTCCAGCTGTGGCAGATCCAGGTGCAACAATCGTTCGATTGGCTCATGAGAAAGGAATTCAGGTAGTTCCGTTAGTGGGGCCTTCATCAATTTTAATGGCCATGATGAGTTCTGGAATGAATGGGCAAAGTTTTGCTTTTAATGGGTATTTGCCAATTGATGCATCAGAAAGAAAAAGAGTCATCAAAGATTTGGAGCGTTTGTCGAAAGAAAAAAATCAATCCCAAATTTTCATAGAAACTCCTTATAGAAATGAAAAGCTTTTTACCGATTTAAAAGCAAGCTTGACATCCAATACTTTATTGTGTATTGCAGCAGATATTACCTTAGGGACAGAATACATAAAAACGAAATCAGCTAAAGACTGGAAACACGAACATCCTGATTTACACAAGAGACCGGCAATCTTTATTATTCACAAGGAGAATTAACGTTGAATGCCTTTAGAATTTATCCAGCGTTGGTATTTAGCTGCATTTCTATTGTGTGCGCTCAACGAGTTTGCAAATTCGTGAAAACCAATATTCTCTATACTGGCGCACATATATAAGTAATTGTGTTTAGCAGCATTTAATACTGCATCTATTGAAGAAATGTCTGGCATGGCAATTAGACTCGGTGGTAATCCCCGTTGCGTATAGGTATTATAAGGAGATTTTATAGTTAGGTCTTTGGTGAGTACCCGCTTCACGACAAAATCTTCACCATGTTGTTTTCTTAAAGCGTAAATGATTGTTGGGTCAGCTTGCAATGGCCAGCCTCTTTTAAGTCTGTTTAGATACAGTCCAGCAACTATAGGTCTTTCTGAGGGTTTGGCAGTTTCTTTTTGAACGATGGAAGCCAAAGTCATGATCTTTTTAGGGCTTAACCGTAACTCTTGAGCCTTTGCCAATCTATTTTTCGTCCAAAAACGTTGGTACTCTTGGTACATGCGGCTTCTAAAATTTTCTGCAGAGGTATTCCAATAAAACTCGTAGCTATTCGGAATGAATATACCGAGAATTTCATCCTTCGTAAATTCAATTGTATTTAAAAATAAAGAATCGGTAATTGCCGCTAAAACTTGAAGCGAATCAGGTTCGATTTGAGCAGCAATTCTTCCGGCTAATTTCTCAAGACTATCCTGATTATTAAAGGTCACTTTAATAGGGGTTTGCAAACCATTTCGCAAGGTATTAATCAAATCATTATTAGAGGTTCCTTGGGTAATTTTATAATGTCCAGCTTTAATTCCGTTAGGATAGTTTTTTTTGTTAGCAACCCAAATAAAGGCATCAACATCTACTAGAAAAGGAGTTAATTGCGTCACCGCTTCTGCAAAATTACTGTTAGTGCTAATAAATACAAATCCATCTTTTTGGGTATTTGGACTGTAAATTTTTTGATAGGTAGAAAAGGCGTAATAACTGGCAAGTAATACGAATAGGGCTAAAATATATATCAGTTTTTTCTTTTTAAACATCTACTTTCTAATCAATTGAAATATGACTTCGTCTTTATAATGATTCCCCACTTTGATCCATTCTTTTTTTATACCCACTTTTTGAAAGCCATGTTTTTTAAATAAAGCAACGCTTTTTATATTGTCTGCACTGATATTTGCATACAATTGATGGATTTGTAAGGTGCTAAAACAATAGGAAATTAGCAACTCTAAGGCTTCAGAGGCAAATCCATTCTTTTGATACAACTGATGAATTAAAATACCAACACCGACTCTTTGATGCTGAGGATTGAAATCAAACAAATCAATCATACCAACAGCTTTTTGATGGAGGTTTTCTTCAATAATGAATCGAAATTGTTTGGCTTCAAATAGATCTAGATGTGCATTTTCTAAGTATTGTTTTAATACATATTTTGAAAAAGGTGTTTGGGTATCACTCATTTCCCAAAACAGTGTATTGTTTTCAGTCTCGAATAAAAATTCAAGATCTTCGGGCTCTAGTGCTCTTAATTTTATTGATTGTCCGTTTAGTTGCGCCATTAGATAGAAATGCTGCCTTTAAATACAAATTTTGCGGGCCCTTTTAA
>CBFHUV010000034.1:0-18418 GCA_965659055.1 Polaribacter sp. | reverse complement strand
TAATTAAACGTGGCAGTCTTAAGGCAGGGAGCTCTGTATCTCCTCTGCGGGTCCCCAAGCTTAAAATATTCCCAGTAATTCTTCCAATATACCCTTTGTTCCAGCCAGACTCTAAGGCGGCGATTGCCAATAAAGAGGCAGGAGGGATGTTGTTTTTTAAACAAATTTGAGTAGCTTTTATAGAAATGCCACGGTAAAATTCTTTCACATGCGCATATTTTCTAAGCGAATAGTTGGCTTTTTGTGTAGTAGATACTTCTTGATTGACGGTCTGTGTTTTTGAGTTTGCCAAAGGCAAGCTATCAAAAGCAAAGCAACTAGGGATTAACAGTGCTAGAATTATATATTTAAAGTACTTCATCTGATTCTAATTAAAAAACTAATGATTGTTAAATATATAAATTAAAATATAGAATAAAAGTTATAAGTCTAATTTAAAGGCCTCTTTTAAGGTGGCAAGAGCGGTATTTTTTTCTAGAAGCTTGTCGTATTTCTCTTGAGGCGTATAAGCAAATTTCTTGGTAACTTCTTCATTTACATGTATTTGAAGTTGAATGCCATAATTATTAAGGGCTTCTCTTAAAAATCGAATTAGATTGGGTTTACTCTTGTCCAACTGATCTGCCATAAGCTGGTTGGGCAAAGTCAAAGAAATCTCAAAATTCTCTTTTAACTGAGGGATGTCTGCCATTAGAATAGAGGCGACACTTTTTTGCCCTTTTCCAATTAATTTAGCATGGTAGGTTTTCCAAAACTTTATTAAAAGCTCTTGAGTGAAGGGAGTTCGAGGATGATTGTCGTAATTCTCTTCGAGCGCATCTGCCGAAAGTTCTTCTTTTTTTTCTAACACACTTTTTAAAGACAAGGAAGAACTTCTTCTTCGAACATTGTTTAAGATGGGTGCTGCAGGTTTTACTATCGGTGCTTCGGGAATAGCTTCTATTGTTTTTTCAACAACAACAGGAGCAACAGGTTTTGCAGTCTCTTGAGGTTTTGAAATGGATGTAAAAAAGGTTGCAGGGATGATATAGTTAGTTAACTTTTTTTTTTCTCCATCAAAAGTGATAGAGGCAATTTGCATTAAAGTTAATTCTACCAGCAATCGTTGGTTTTTACTAGACTTATAATTAAGGTCACAGTCATTGGCCTTTTCTATAGCCGCTACTAAGAATGGAATACTGGCCTTGGTGGCCTGATCCAGGTAATTCTTTTTTGTAGCATCACCAACCTCAAGCAATTCTATAGTTGCTTTGTCTTTAGCCACCAAAAGGTCTCTAAAATGACTTGCCAAACCACTGATAAAATGATGGCCTTCAAAGCCTTTGCTTAATACTGTATTAAAAGCAATAAGCACCTCTGGAATATCATTATTTAACAAAAGGGTGGTCATGTTAAAGTAAGTTTCGTAGTCTAAAACATTTAAGTTTTCAGAAACAGCCTCTCTTGTTAAAGTGGTCCCGGAAAAACTAACCACTCTATCAAAAATAGACAGAGCATCCCTCATGGCACCGTCTGCTTTTTGAGCAATGATATGCAAAGCATCATCCTCGGCAGTTATGCCTTCTTTAGCGCAAATAGTTTTCAAATAATTTTTAGCATCAAGTACTCCAATTCTTTTAAAATCAAAGATTTGGCATCGCGATAAAATGGTCGGGATGATTTTGTGCTTTTCTGTTGTTGCTAGAATGAAAATAGCGTGTGCAGGTGGCTCTTCTAAGGTTTTTAGAAATGCATTGAAAGCAGATTGAGAGAGCATGTGCACCTCATCAATAATATATACTTTGTATTTTCCTGTTTGTGGTGGAATCCGAACCTGATCTGTTAAACTTCTAATATCATCTACAGAATTATTAGAGGCTGCATCAAGTTCAAAGATATTAAATGCAAAATCTTCATCGTCCGTTGTGGCATCTTCTTGATTGATGCGTTTGGCTAAAATACGAGCACAGGAAGTTTTACCAACTCCTCTGGGGCCTGTAAACAATAAAGCCTGGGCTAAATGATTGCTTTTTATGGCATTTTCTAGTGTATTGGTAATGGCTTGCTGCCCAATCACATCTTCAAAAACTTGAGGACGGTATTTACGGGCTGATACGATGAAGTGTTCCATTACAAATTTACTATTTTTACAATAACAAATGTAAGTAACTCATCCTTGTTTTACAAGGAAACTTTTGGAGGGAAACTCAAAGTTTTTAACAATTGTATGATTTCTTTTTTTGTAACGACCAAGCTCTATATAAAATTACTTGATATGAAATTTAATAAATTCTTTAAACTTATAATGCTGAGTATCCTATTGATAGGATTTGCTAGTTTTTCTAAAAATCCAATAAGCCATCAGGCTCCTCAACAAAAATTAGAAGTGGCTTATTTTGCCAGTGGTTGCTTTTGGTGCGTAGAGGCTGTTTTTGAGAGTGTAGAAGGGGTGGAAGAGGCTGTTTCTGGCTATGCAGGTGGCTTTACAAAGAATCCAACCTATGAAACGATTGGTACAGGTCGCACTGGGCATGCAGAATCAGTCGCTGTGTATTACAATCCTAAGAAAGTAAGTTATGCCACTTTGGTAACTGTGTTTTTTGGCTCTCATGATCCAACGACTAAAAATGGGCAATACCCTGATTTTGGCCCACAATACAGATCGATTGCTTTTTATCAAAACGCAAAAGAAAAACAAATTATTCAAACAAAAATTAATGAGTTGAATGTTAAAGTATATAATGGAAAAATTGCAACAGAGGTTACGAAACTAGAAAAGTTTTATCCTGCAGAGGACTATCATCAGAACTATGAACGCCTGAACCCGAACAATCCCTATGTAAAAAATGTTTCTATACCGCGATTGAATAATTTTAAAAGTAAATTTCCAAACTTGTTAAAGAAAGCTGCAAAATTGCATTAAGACAATACTAAATTAGAGTCATAAAAAAAGCACCTATTAGGTGCTTTTTTTATGACTATGATCTGTATATTTTCTCGTACAAGTCTTTGTAAATTTCCTTGATAACTTTTCGTTTCATTTTCATCGTTGGGGTTAGATGACCGCCATCTATGGACCATTCATCTTCGGTAAGTTCAAATTTCTTAATTTGTTCCCACTTACCAAATCCAGCATTACATTGGTCAATTTCTTCTTGAATTCTTGCTCTAATCACATCAGAATGAACAATGTCTTTATTAAACAAACCTACGGGTAATTCTTTACGTTTGATCCATTCTTTCACAAAATCAAAATTGAGTTGAATTAAAGCTGCAGGCATTTTTTCACCTTCACCAACTACCATAATTTGCTCTATAAAACGCGATTGTTTTAATTGACCTTCTAAAAGAGCAGGAGCAACATATTTACCACCTGAAGTTTTAAACATTTCTTTTTTACGGTCCGTAATTTTCAAGAATCCATCTTCAGATACTTCACCAATATCACCGGTATGAAAGTAGTCTCCGGTCATCACTTCTGCAGTTTTCTCAGGATCTTTATAGTAGCCTAACATGATATTAGGGCCCTTTGCTAAGATTTCACCATCTTCGGCTATTTTAACCTCTACATGATCAATAATTCTTCCAACGGTTCCAATGCGAAACCCTTTGTTATTATGGCAGTTTACAGAAATTACAGGAGAAGTTTCGGTTAGGCCATAACCTTCCATAATTGGCATGTCTGCGGCAGCAAAAAAGCGTGTGAGTCTTGGTTGTAAGGCTGCGCTTCCAGAAACCATTAAATCTAAGTTTCCGCCCATTCCTTCTTTCATTTTCGAAAAAATAAGTTTTCTAGCAATCGCTAACTTTCTTTCATACCACCAGCCGTTTGCTCCATAAGGTTCATAAGCAAGGCCAATTTCTATAGCCCAATAGAATAATTTTTGTTTAATGCCAGTTAAATCGGCTCCTCTAGCAAAGATCTTATCATAGACTTTTTCATACAATCTCGGAACAGCCGTCATAACATTGGGCTTGACTTCCTTCAAATTGTCACTCATTTTCTCTATACTCTCGGCAAAGTGGATACTTACTCCACAATACTGATAAAGATATAATATCATGCGCTCAAAAATATGACAGATGGGAAGAAAACTTAAGGCGACAGCGTGTCCATAATCAAGAGGAACCCTTGATTCACTTGCCAAAACATTCGAAACAATATTCTGATGTGATAACATCACGCCTTTTGGTTGTCCTGTGGTTCCTGAGGTATAAATAAGAGTCGCTAAATCTTCCGTTTTTACAGCCTTCTTCCGGTCTTCAACTTCATCTTGATTGCTGTTGTCTTTTCCTAACTCTAATAGTTCTGACCAATGTTTTTCACCGGCAATTTCATCAAAAGTAAAGACTCCTTTTAGTTGTGTATTGCCTTTAATTTGATTTAATTTTTCCAATATTTCAGTATCAGAAACTATACAATAGGTCGCTTCAGAATGATTCAAAATATATTCATAATCTTCTTTTGAGATGGTTGGGTATATGGGAACATTCTGAGCACCAAGCTGCAAAATACCAATGTCACAGACATTCCATTCTGTTCTGTTATTGGTAGAGATTACTGCAATTTTATCATTGGGCTGAACGCCTAAACGCAATAGGCCCCTGCTCAAAGCATTGCATTGATTTACATATTCTTGAGAGCTAATGGATTGCCAAACCCCGTTGTATTTGGTACTAAAGGCTTTTTTTAAATTATAAGTGTCTAGTTGATGATATGGAAAATCAAATAGGCGTCGTATTTCATGCTGCATAGATTCTATAAAATTTGAAGTATTGCAAAGTAGGGAAATTTGAAGACTTTTACAAGAGCAATTTACTGCCTTTTTCTGTCGAATAGATTTTTACAATTAAGTGATTGTAGATTCTCATGATGTCTTTTCGTCTCATTTTTAAAGTAGGAGTCAGGTGACCACCTTCTGTGGTCCACAGATCGGGTGTGATTTCAAATTTTTTAATTTGCTCCCATTGTCCAAACTTTTGATTGTAATATGATATTTCATGTTGAATTCGTTCCACAAGACGCTTGTCATTAGCCATATCTGAAATATGAAATTCATGGCGTTTGGCCCATTCCAACACAAAATCTGTAGATAGCTGGATTAAGGCAGCCGGCATTTTTTGACCTTCTCCAACCACCATGATTTGCTCTATAAAACGCGATTTTTTGAATTCGGCTTCTAAGTAAGCAGGAGCAATATATTTGCCTCCAGAAGTTTTAAACATTTCTTTTTTTCGGTCGGTTATTTTTAAAAAGCCCTCTGTATCCAATTCACCAATATCACCGGTGTGCATATAACCATCTATAATGCTTTGTTGGGTTAATTCTTCTTCTTTATAATAGCCAAGCATCACATTTGGACCCTTCACTAATATCTCACCATCTTCGGCTATCTTTATTTCAACATCGTCTATAGCTTTTCCAACAGTGCCAATTTTAAAGCCGTTATTTCTCATATCTGTTACAGAAACTGCTGGTGAGGTCTCTGTCATTCCATAGCCCTCAAATACAGGTATTTGTGCTGCAGTAAATACTTTGACCAGTCGATCTTGCATAGGAGCACTGCCCGCAAGCATAAACTCTAGTTGTCCACCCAAGGCTTCACGCCATTTTGTAAAAATGATTTTATTGGCGATGCTTAATTGAAATTCATACCAAAACCCATTTGCTTGATAGGGTTGATAACGTTCTCCCAATTTCAAGGCCCAAAAGAAGAGCCCTTTTTTAAAACCACTTAAATCGCTGCCTTTGTCTACAATTTTATCGAAGACCTTCTCTAATAATCGAGGCACGACTGCCATAAAATGGGGCTTTATTTCTTTTAAATTGTCTCCTAATTTATCGATGCTTTCTGCAAAGTGAATTTCAAAACCCATGTATTGGCAATAATACGAAGCCGCTCTTTCGAAAATATGACAGACAGGTAAATAGCTTACCACCCTTTTTTGGTTGCTATGTAGATTTAATTTTTTACCAGTTGCAAATACATTATGTACTATGTTTTGATGCGATAACATGACCCCTTTTGGTGTTCCTGTGGTTCCTGAAGTATAAATAATAGTCGCTAAATCTTGCGGTCTAACGGCTTTTCTTAAATCCTCTACTTGAGGTTCAAACTCCAGATTATCGCCTAAAGCTAAAAAAGAGGTCCAAGATTCTAGACTCCCTAGCTCTTCAAATGTGAATACGGATTTGAGCTTCGTTTTATTGCGGATTTGAGCTACTTTATCAAATAAAACGGCATCTGAAACAAAACAGTACATGGCATCAGAATGATTTAATATATATTCATAATCATTTTGAGAAAAAGTTGGATACAATGGTACATTTTGAGCACCAATTTGCAAGATACCGATATCCAATACATGCCATTTTGGATCATTATTCGTCGTAATCACCGCAATTTTATCATTGGGTTGAACCCCTAAATTTAGTAAAGCACGACTTACCTGGTTGGCTTGATCTAGATAGGTTTTGGTAGAAATGTTTGTCCAATGGCTCCCCCTTTTTACTAACATGCAGTTTTCTTGTGGATACTGGGTTAATTGATGGTATGGAAAATCAAACAATCGAGTTGGTGTTGTCATAGAATGGCTGGCTAATTATTCTGACAATATATAAAAAAAGCGCTACTTTTTAGGGTAGTGCTTTGCGGAAAATTGATTTTTTAGGAGGTTAATTTCTTGAATATCGAAATTTTTCACCGTTAATACGAGTGTATTTGCTGTCTATATATTCTTCTACCAACATATTTTTAATATCGAATTTACCAGATACTTTTGCGTATTTAATATTAAGTTCATCTTTAAAAACTGATTTGTTAAAAGAAACTCCATTTCTAAAACTAGTGTATTTAAACATCCCTTCTTCTTTAAAAGTTGCTTCGGAAAAATCAACGCCTCTTTTGAAAACCGCATATTTAAATGAGTTTTCTCTCTCAAAATGGCTATTGCTAAAATCTGCCTTATCTGAAAAAGTTGAATACTTAAATAGGGCGTCGTCTTTAAATTGACAATTTTTAAAGCTTAAGTTATCTTCAAAATTTGCAACAAAGGTATAGCCACTGTCTTCGTCGTGAATATAGGCATACACAGGATCTGTAAAAACACAGTTCTCAAAAGTAATTTTGCTAGAAAGATCTCTTTTTATGGTATTAGAGCCACCATTGTTAAACCAACGTCTTTTTCTAGGTAACTTAGGAAGTTCTTCTTCCATAGAGGTGAAATCTAAAACGCCTTCAATAGTTGCGTTTTTATAGCTAATATCCTTGCCTTTTTTAAGGTCTCTCATAATGTCAGAGGCCTTAATGTTTCTTTGAGAATGCGCATTTAAGCTGATTAGCAATAGCAGCAAGCCTGATAGTAAAATATTTTTTTTCATCGGTATAGTTTTTTATAAAGACTACAGAAATTTTGAACTGTTACACTTTTAAGACAAAAAAGTTAGCATAAAGTTTGTTTGATTTTCTTTTTTAGTAAAAGAAATATTCCCTTGATTCTGACCCTTTTGGTTTTTATTGTGGTCGGCTTTAAGGCCTATAAGGCAACCAAAATTAATTTAATCAAATACTTGAAATTTGAATAGGACTTTATTAGGTCTATAAAAAAACAGCCTCTGAGAATTTCAGAAGCTGTTTTTATTTTAATAAATTTTTTATTGATTGTTTACGATCCAATTTTTTGCATTGACAAAAGCTTCTAACCAAGGAGAAACTTCATCCTTTCTTCCCTCAGGATAGTTTGCCCAGTTCCATTGGAAGGTAGAACGCTCTATATGTGGCATCATTACCAAATGGCGACCACTTGCATCACATAGCATTGCGGTATTGTAATCAGATCCATTAGGATTAGAAGGGTAGCCCTCATAGCCATATTTTGCAACGATATGATACTGATCTTCTGGCATTGGTAAATTAAATTTTCCTTCACCATGAGAGATCCAAACACCCAAGGTGCTTCCTGCTAAGCTAGAAAGCATTATAGAATTGTTTTCTTGAATTTTTACCGAAGTAAAAGCACTTTCGTGTTTTTTAGAATCATTATGAAGCATTTTTCCATGGACCTCATGTTCTGGATGAATCAATTCTAATTCCATCCATAATTGACATCCGTTACAAATTCCAACCGATAAAGTATCGTCTCTTTTAAAGAAGTTTTTTAAGGCAGTATTGGCTTTTTCATTGTATAAAAATGCACCCGCCCATCCTTTAGCAGAGCCCAAAACATCCGAATTTGAAAAACCTCCAACGGCTCCAATAAATTGGATGTCTTCTAAAGTTTCTCTTCCAGCGATTAAATCGGTCATATGCACGTCTTTTACATCAAAACCAGCCAAATACATAGCGTTGGCCATTTCTCGCTCAGAATTGCTTCCTTTTTCACGAATAACGGCTGCTTTCGGCTTCTTGACTGCGCTCGAAGTGACAAAGTTTGGTAATTTCCCTGTAAAGTGCTTTGGAAAGCTGTATTGTAATGGTTGATCTGCAAAGTTTTCAATTCTTGCTTTTGCCAAACCGTTTGCTGTTTGTTTTTGATCGAGTAGGTACGAAGTTTCATACCATTGGCTTCTCATTTCTGAAACATTTAATTGAAACTGTTCTGAAGCATTTTTTATGCTTACGATTCCAGAAGTGTTGGCTTCTCCAATTTTAGCAAAAGGAATGCCTGCTTGTTTTAAGGCAACTTCTACAGAAGCATCTGCTGCTTGGAAAACGATTCCTGCATTTTCTGAGAATAGTAATTTGATACTGTCAGCCTCTTGAAGTGCTGATACATCATAACTTGCCCCTAAGTTGTTTTCTGCAAAACACAGTTCTAAAAGTGTGGTAATTAATCCACCAGAAGCCACATCATGTCCTGCAATAATTGTCCCTGATTTAATGAGTTCTTGAATGGCATTAAAGGCATTTTTAAAAAGGCTGTTGTTGGTGATGCTCGGCGCAGTAGCACCAACTTTGTTTCGAATCTGTGCAAAAGAGCTTCCACCTAATTGATAAGCATCTTGGGATAAATTGATATAATATATACTGCCTCCATTTGCTTTCAACACAGGCTCTACTACTTTTTTAATATCGGTACAATTACCCACTGCAGAAATAATTACGGTCCCTGGAGAAAGTACTTCTTGGTCTTTGTATTTTTGTTTCATAGACAGGGAATCTTTCCCAGTAGGAACGTTAATTCCTAAATCTATAGCGAATTCTGAAATGGCTTGAACCGCTTCATACAAACGCGCATCTTCACCTTCGTTTTTACAAGGCCACATCCAGTTTGCAGAAAGAGAAACACCTTTTAAATTGTCTTTTAAGGGCGCCCATATAATATTGGTTAAGGCTTCGGCTATGGAATTTTTAGAACCTGCTGTAGGATTGATCAAGCCCGAAATAGGCGAGTGGCCAATAGAAGTGGCAATTCCTTCTTTTCCTTGGTAATCAAGGGCCATGACACCCACATTGTTTAAAGGAATCTGTAAAGCACCCACACATTGTTGTTTGGCGACTTTACCACCCACACAACGATCTACTTTGTTGGTAAGCCAATCTTTACAAGCAACTGCTTCTAACTGCAATACTTGTTTTAAATAATTTTCAAATTCAGAATTTATATACCCTACGTCTTGATAGCTTCTTTGTATGCTTTTATCTGTAATGACCGTCTTTGGAGAGCTTCCAAACATGTCAAACAGATCCATGTCCATTGGAGTTTCTCCAGTAGTTTTAGAAGCAAAGGTAAAACGATGATCATTGGTAACATCACCTACGGTATACATCGGAGAACGCTCTCTGTCTGCAATCTTTTGAAGGGTTTCGATGTCTTTTTTACCAATGACTAAGCCCATACGCTCTTGAGACTCATTTCCGATAATTTCTTTGGCAGATAGGGTTGGGTCTCCAACTGGTAACTTGTCTAAATCAATCAATCCACCAGTTTCTTCCACCAATTCTGATAGACAGTTTAGATGTCCACCCGCACCGTGATCATGAATAGAAACGATGCTGTTGTGATCGCTTTCTACCATACCACGAATAGCATTGGCTGCACGTTTTTGCATTTCTGGGTTGGAACGCTGAATAGCATTCAATTCGATACCCGATGCAAAAGCTCCTGTATCTGCAGAAGATACCGCAGCTCCTCCCATCCCAATTCTATAATTATCTCCTCCTAAGATGACGATTTTATCACCAGTTTGAGGGGTGTCTTTTAAAGCTTGATCTGCTTTTCCATAACCAATTCCTCCAGCCTGCATGATTACTTTATCAAAACCAAGCATTCTAGCTTCTTCTTGGTGTTCAAAGGTTAAAACAGAACCACAGATTAAAGGTTGGCCAAATTTATTTCCAAAATCAGAAGCTCCGTTAGAGGCTTTGATTAAAATATCCATTGGGGTTTGGTACAACCAAGCACGTTCGTCCATGGCCTTTTCCCAAGGTCTTTGTTCGTTTAATCGAGAGTAGGAGGTCATGTACACCGCTGTACCTGCTAAAGGCAAAGAACCTTTACCACCTGCCAATCGATCTCTAATTTCTCCTCCTGAACCTGTAGCCGCTCCGTTAAAAGGCTCTACGGTAGTTGGGAAGTTATGTGTTTCTGCTTTTAATGAAATTACAGATTCAAAATCTTTGATTTCGTAAAAATCAGGTTTGTCTGCTGTTTTAGGTGCAAATTGCTGCACTTTAGGTCCTTTTACAAAGGCTACATTGTCTTTATAAGCAGAAACGATATCATTGGGATGAGTTTCTGAGGTTTTGCGAATGAGTTTGAAAAGAGATACGGGTTTTTCGTCTCCATCAATAACAAAGGTTCCGTTGAATATTTTATGACGGCAGTGTTCTGAGTTTACTTGGCTAAATCCAAAAACTTCAGAATCGGTTAATTTTCTATTAATTTTAGTGGATAAATTGGCTAGGTATTCCACTTCTTCATCACTCAAAGACAATCCTTCTTGTTTGTTGTAGGCCGCAATATCATCAATTTCTAGCACCGCTTCTGGCTTCATATCAATGCGAAACATCTCTTGGTGCAACTGGCTAAACTTTTGATCAATCATCGGATCAAAGGCAGTGAAATCTTCTGCACAGGCTGTAAATTCTTCAATTCTAAGGATGCCTTCTATCCCCATATTTTGGGTGATTTCTACCGCATTGGTACTCCAAGGAGTAATCATTGCGGCACGAGGACCAATAAAAAAAGCGTCCAAAGACGCCATAGATATTTTAGGTTGATTGCCAAATAACCAGTTTAATTTGTTGGTATCTGTAGCCGATAATTCTTTTACTGTTTGAACAGCGAAAACTTTGCCGTTTTGGTTTCCAAAGAAATGAATCATTAATTCTGAGTTTGTGTGTTGTGTTGAAAATGCAAATTTACTTTTTTCTATTGAATTAGAACGACAAAAAAAACCTCTAAATTTTAGAAATCTAGTTGGTTTTTATCAATTTTTTATAAGCAACAGCTTTGTTCGAAAATATTTTAATCAAATATACTCCAGAGGCTAAATCACTCAGATCGAGCCTATTTGAAGGATTCTGAATGGTTTTTAGTTTTTTTGCAGTGATGCTAAAAATTTGAACTTCATCAATCTGCTCATTATTTGTTTGTCTTAGGGATACCGTGTTTCCGCTTACTGGATTCGGATACAAACTAAAGCTTGCATTTGTCACTTCTGAAACACTTAAAGCTGTGTAAATACCCCAAACATCTTGGGCGTCGGGTCCTCCCCAAATTCGCGTTGCCAAATAGGGATTGTCTATAAAAGGATTCCGATTCCCTTGTGCATAGGAATTGTTCAGGTTTTCATGATAGCTATTTCTAGTTTTTTCCAAATCAGAAACAGGATCTTCCACGTTCCATTGTAAAAACAAATCGATCATGGCATCAGGGGTGCTTGCAGCACTTCCAACACCTACCGCGGTTGGCAGACATTGATCCCCATAACGCAGATACATATACATGATAATTCTGGCAACATCGCCTTTCCATTGATCTCCCGGATACCAACCATTGGTAACATCTCCAGAAGCTGTTCCAGCTCCTGCTGCAAAGAGTTTGTTATTTCTTAAAGTATTTCGCTGTTTGTCTGCTGGTCTTAAATTATGAGCATCGGTTCCAGGGCCTGGATCATTGGTAGAAAGTGATGGATTGGCTAAGGATTTTGGAAAGACATGTTCACGGTTCCACACAAAAAGGTCTGAGCTTCCATTGTCTCTTAAGTTCTGATCCCTAGAAATATCGTTGGTAATATCAGCGTCTGTCCCTGATTCCCATCCATAGAACAAAATAACCTGATTGGTATTAGACGCATAAAAATCTGTGGCCATTGTCGCATCCCAAGTATCAGGTAAAGACGAATGGGTATAGAATAATAAACGGCTATGTGTACTGGTAATTTTAGTCGCCAGAGCCTGCTTTAAGCTGAGTCCTGTAGTCGTTAGATCAACATCATTGTAATATGCTTGCTGGGCAATAGCGAAGCCTATTCCCCAGATAAAAAGATACCCAAAAAACAGTTTTTTAATCATCGTAAATACCGTTTATTTTTTTTCTAATAAGGCCATATAAAAACCATCGTAACCCGACACAGAGGCCAAGACTTTCTGGTCTTTAACTAACTTGAAATCTTTCCCAGCTTCTGAGGCTAAAAAACGAGCGACTTGCTCTTGATTTTCTGATGGCAATACAGAACAGGTAGCATAGACCATTTTTCCTCCAGCTTTTAGCATTTTAGAATAGCTCTGCAATACTTCTTTTTGGGTTTCTTTAATGCGATCTATAAATTCTGGCTGCAGTTTCCATTTTGAATCTGGGTTTCTCCTTAATACACCCAAACCAGAGCAAGGGGCATCAATTAAAACACGATCGGCCTTTCCATGAAGTTTTTTAATCACTTTGGTGGAGTCAATAACGCGAAGATCTATGTTATGGGCCTTATTCCTTTTGGCTCTTACTTTTAGTTTTCTCAATTTACTTTCGTAAATATCCATGGCGATGATTTGTCCTTTGTTTTCCATTAAAGAAGACAAATGCAAGGTTTTACCACCTGCACCTGCACAAGTATCTACCACTTTCATCCCTGGAGCCACATCTAAATAAGCAGCAACCAATTGAGAAGAGGCATCCTGAACTTCGAAATGTCCATTTTTAAAAGCTTCTGTTTGAAAAACATTGGCACGTTCTACCAATTTTAACGCATCAGGATGGTTTGGCAAAAACACGGTTTCGATATCGTCTTTGGCCAATTCTTTTTGCAATTGCTCTTTGGTATTTGTTAGGGTATTTACACGTAACACCACCTCGGCAGGTACATTTAAAGCATGGAGTTCTTTGGTCCAAAGGGCTTCACCTAATTCTTTTGAACCCAATTCATCCATCCAATCAGGAATGGATTCTTTGAATTTTCGAATTTTAGACAATTCGTCAAATTTTCCTTTGATTCTGCGAGTAGGAGTAGGCTCAATCTGATTCCAATCTGGCAAAGGAATGCCTTTTAAAACACACCATACCGAAAAAATACGCCATAAATTAGGACGATCAAAAGGTTCTTTTACCTCTGCGATTTCTGCATAAAGACGTTTCCATCGAATAATTTCATAAATGGTTTCGGCTACAAACTTGCGGTCTCTGCTTCCCCAACGTTTGTCTCTTTTTAAAGCTTTCTCTACTGCTTTACCTGCATATTCTCCTTCATTAAAAACATCGCGAATGCTGTCTATGACTGCATATGTTAAGTTTCTGTGTAACCTCATTTTTTATCAATTTTATTCGTTGGCAAAGGTAATAATAAACCAACAGCTATAATTTACTTTTTGATTTTTTATTCAGCTCCTAATTTTTAGCCCAAATTATGTATTTTCGTGGTTCCTAGCAAATAAAAACTCGTGAACCACTTACAGCATCCAGTATCATATATTACCGGCATGACCACCAACAGAGCTTCTTTGTTGTGGCAAGAGCTGGGAATACGAACCTGTCATGATTTTTTGCATTTGTTTCCGTATCGCTATATCGATAAAACCACCTTTTATAAAATTAATCAACTGCAAAATAGCCAGGCAGAAGTACAATTGATCGGTAAAATTACTCAGGTAAAAACCGTAAAGCAGCAACGAGGAAGTAGGCTGGTAGCTACGTTTATAGATGAAACTGGTAGCATGGAATTGGTGTGGTTTAAAGGGGTTAAATGGATTAAAGAGTCTTTAAAAATAAATACCGCCTACGTGGTATATGGAAAATTAAACAGTTTTAATAACAGTTTTTCTATTGCGCATCCAGAAATGGAATTGTTGAGTTTGCATCAAAAGAAAGTGCATTCGAGTATGCAACCAGTGTATCCATCGACAGAACTTTTGAGTACCAAAGGATTTACCAATAAGGTGTTCAGAGCCCTTATGCAAAATTTGTTTATTCAGATCAATGGGCGTATTGAAGAAACATTTCCAAGTTCTTTGTTGCAAGAAGAACAGCTTATTTCTAAGTCTGAGGCACTGCTGAATATACATTTTCCGAAAAGTCAAGAATTGTTGGCCAAAGCCCATACGCGCTTAAAGTTTGAGGAATTGTTTTTTATTCAATTGCAATTACTTCGGAAGAAACTCATTCGGCAAACCAAGTTTAAAGGTTTTGTTTTTGAACATGTAGGTACCCATTTTAATACTTTTTACAAGCAGCATTTGCCTTTTGATTTGACCAATGCACAGAAAAAAGTATTGAAAGAAATTAGAAAGGACGTAGCTTCTGGTGTGCACATGAATCGTTTGTTGCAAGGAGATGTGGGTTCTGGAAAAACCATCGTTGCCTTGCTTAGTATGTTGTTAGCCATTGACAATGGCTATCAGGCTGCCTTAATTGCGCCCACAGAGATTTTGGCCACCCAACATTACAATGCCTTAGCAGCCATGCTCGCACCCATAGGAGTGACGGTTTCTTTGTTAACAGGATCTGTAAAAGCAAAGCAAAGAAGAGTGATTCATGAGGCCTTAGAAACAGGAAGTTTGCACATTTTAGTAGGGACTCATGCTTTGCTAGAAGACAAGGTGATCTTTCATAATTTGGGCATTGCTATTATTGATGAACAACATCGCTTTGGTGTGGCACAGCGCGCAAAAATGTGGGAAAAAGGGAGCGCAGAAGAAGCTGTTACAAATCCACAAGAACCTCAGTTGTCAGCTGCCGTTAAGGCGGCCTTACCACCGCATATGTTGGTGATGACGGCCACCCCAATTCCTAGAACCTTGGCCATGTCTTTGTATGGAGATTTGGATATTTCTGTCATAGATGAATTGCCTCCAGGTAGGAAAGAAGTAAAGACAGTGCATCGCTATGACAGCAATCGTTTAGCGGTCTTTAAGTTTTTAAAAGATGAAATTGCCAAAGGCAGACAGGTGTATATTGTGTATCCTTTAATTCAAGAATCTGCGGCCATGGATTATAAAGATTTGATGGATGGTTATGAAAGTATCGCTCGAGATTTTCCGCAGCCTCAATATCAGATAAGTATCGTGCATGGAAAAATGAAGCCCGAAGACAAGGAGTATGAAATGCAGCGATTTGTAAAAGGAGAAACTCATATTATGGTGGCCACCACTGTGATAGAGGTTGGGGTAAATGTGCCCAATGCCTCTGTGATGGTTATTGAAAGTGCTGAGCGTTTTGGCTTGAGTCAGTTGCACCAATTGCGCGGAAGAGTGGGTAGAGGGGCTGACCAAAGCTTTTGTATACTCATGACTGATTATAAACTGTCTGAGGATGCCAAAACACGTTTAAAAACGATGGTTGATACAACCGATGGTTTTGAAATTGCAGAGGTGGATCTAAAATTACGTGGCCCTGGAAACTTGATGGGAACCCAACAAAGCGGAGCCTTGAATTTAAAAATTGCCGATTTGGTAAAGGATACTGCTATTTTAACCCGAGCCAGAAATCGGGCCAATGCTATTTTACAGGAAGATGCCAATCTTTCGAAACCAGAGAATGCCTTGCTTCAGAAAATTTATAGACAACATCAAAAGAAAAGTGGTTTGTGGGCTAATATTAGTTAGCGCTTAGCTATGGTTCGAAGTAAAATAGACCAATTGCCAAGTTTGAGTTTTTAGTGCTTGAGCACTGCTAACTTTGTCCCAAGAAGGATACACTCTAAATCCGCGTTTTCCTGGTTTTTTATCTGAAGATACAATGCCTTGATCGATTAATACTTCTTTCGGAAATTTAAAATATCCACTACGATTGTCCGCTTCCACATTAATGATAAAGTAATTAAAAGCATCCTCTGCATCAAAAGGTTGGGTGATCTTCTGAGTATTTCGTTTCCAGCAGGTTACAAATTGCCCTATTTTCTTTGGCGTAATTTTAGCGGTTCTTTCTATAATTTTTAACCCATCGATACTATAAGAACAAGCTTTGTAGGCTTGGCTCTCTGGATCTTGTTGGTATTCAGAAATGATTCCTATCATGTTGCAAATAAACATATTTTCAATTAATTATGATTTGTAATGCATTTAAACGAATGTAAGTTCGATTGATTGCGATATTTTATTGAAATTATACGATAGGTCGAGGACAAATAATAAATGACTTCTCGACCTGCCTGCCGCAGGCAAGTACAGCCTTACTTATTACCAATCGTAAAACCACTCGAAGTGACAAGGTTTTGCATTGATTTTCTGTTAAATTCTTCTTTAGAATTCTGTTTTCTATCTAGGTAAATTTATGTAGTTTTGAGTTGTAGTAAATGTAAGCGAATGTCAGTTCGAGTGATTTCGATATTTTATCGAAATTTTACCTAACAAGCCAAAGACAGGAAATTGGCAGACAGGTTTAGAACAAATAATAATAGACTTCTCGATACAGTTTTACTCATTATCAATCGTAAAACCACTCGAAGTGACAGGGAATTTTATAGACGTCATATTACCCATCCCCATTAAACAAACCTTTACTTATTTTGTAACAGAGGCAGAAGCTGCTTTCTTGCAAAAAGGAATGCGGGTGGCGGTTTCTTTTGGTAAAACCAAAATGTATACGGGTTTGGTGTATGCCATCCATGAAGAGGCTCCTACTTTATATGACGCTAAAGAGATTTATCAAATTTTAGATGAGCAGCCCATTGTAACAGCCCAGCAATTGGCGCATTGGGAATGGATTTCTAGCTATTATATGTGTGCTCTTGGAGAGGTTTATAGAGCAGCACTTCCTTCTGCATTTTTATTGGAAAGTGAAACTATTTTATATGCCAATGCTGCTTTTCAAGACGAAGGTATTTTAAGTGATGAGGAGTTTTTAATTTATGAAGCACTGCAACATCAGTCGCAGTTGACCATTCATCAGGTAGCTGATATCTTAGGAAAACAGAAGGTATTGCCCATTATTGCTGAATTGCTTAAAAAGGAGGTTTTGATTGTAAAAGAAGAGATCTACGAGCAGTATGTGCCTAAGATGGTAAAATACCTTAAGATGCATCAAAAACACGCTTCTGATGAAGGTTTGGAGGCGCTACTAGGTAATTTAAGCCGTGCTCAAAAGCAACGTGAAGCTGTTTTGGGGTATTTTCAGTTGGCCTCTGGTCAAAAACCGATTAAAGCCAAAGATTTGGAAACTAGTTTTGGAATTTCATCGACTGTCATCAAAGCCTTGGTAGAAAAAGGTGTTTTTGAATTGTACGAGGTGCAAACCGATCGTATTCAGTTTGATGGAAGTACTGAAGGATTAAAAACCTTGAACAGCCATCAACAAACGGCCTTGTTTGAAATTCAAAGCTCTTTTGAAGAAAAAGAAGTGGTTTTACTGCATGGAATTACCAGTTCTGGAAAAACAGAAGTCTATACCAAGTTAATTGATGCCGTTTTAAAAACGGGCAAGCAAGTCTTGTTTTTATTGCCAGAAATTGCTTTGACCACCCAGATTATTAGTCGCTTGGAAACCTATTTTGGTGATAAAATTTCGGTTTTTCACTCTAAGTATTCTATGAATGAGCGGGTAGAGGTTTGGTTGAATGTATTGCAGCAAAGACCCAAGGCACAAATTGTATTAGGAGCGCGATCCTCAGTGCTTTTACCTTTTTCTAATTTAGGATTAATTATTGTCGATGAGGAGCACGAAACTTCCTATAAGCAATTTGAACCTTCGCCTAGATACCACGCAAGAGATGCGGCAGTAGTTTTGGGCTATTTGCACAAGGCAAAGACCTTATTGGGCTCTGCAACTCCGTCTTTAGAAAGTTTTTATAATACGGAGCAACAGAAATATGGCTTAGTGGAGCTGAACCGACGTTTTGGAGAGGTGTTATTACCAAAAATAGAACTGATTGACATCAAAGAAAAACATCGTAAAAAACGCATGACCGGTCATTTTTCTGATCGTTTGTTGCAGTTGATTACCGATGCGTTGGAAGCTAAGGAGCAAGTGATCTTGTTTCAGAATCGAAGAGGCTTTTCACCTGTTGTAGAGT
>CBFHUV010000033.1:331-18872 GCA_965659055.1 Polaribacter sp. | reverse complement strand
CTTTGGTGGATGGGATTTGCGCAAATTACTTTTAAAAAACTGCCAACAAATAACAATTATAAGAAACCAGAAAAAGGGTATATCTGGAGAGGTTTTAAGGAGTTAAAGGGAGTGCTTAAAGAAATTAGGAACTACCCGACCTTAAAGCGTTTTTTGATTGCTTTTTTCTTATTGAGTGTCGGTGTTCAAACCATTATTTTATTGGCTACTATTTTTGGCTCTAAAGAATTAGGTCTTGATACGATTAATTTAATAGTAACAGTACTACTGATTCAAATTGTAGCCATTTTTGGTGCCGCTCTTTTTTCTAGAATCTCTAAAAAGTATGGTAACTTTAAAGCCCTAAAAGCAACCCTCATCTTTTGGATACTTGTTTGTTTTTGTGCTTTTTTATTGCATAAAGATTTACCGAATGTTTCTTTGTATTTTTATGCATTAGGAGGCTTGTTAGGACTCGTTCTAGGAGCGATCCAATCTTTAGCAAGATCGACCTATTCTAAATTGCTGCCAGAAACAGATGATCATGCCACCTATTTTAGTTTTTATGACGTTACTGAAAAAATAGCCATTGTATTAGGGACCTTTGTTTTTGGGTTTTTAATCTATTTAACAGATTCTATGCAGTGGAGCGTTTTGTGTCTGGGACTTTTCTTTGTGGCCTCATTTGTTATAATTAGCACGCTTAAAAAGACAAAACACGTACATTAATCCGTGTTTTTTTAAAATCCTTAATTATTTGTTGTACTTGGCATAAGAATTGAACTTATGTTTAAAATTACACATAGAATATAGTGCTAAAACGTTTGTTTATAGTGATTTATATTTTTGTGTGTTTTGAAACAAATCATAATAAAGTCAATTATAATGTCATTTTGACAGAAATACAAATATGAGCAAACATAAAATTATAGGATTAGACAGTTTGTCGCTTCACAATATGTTGGATGAAGATTCAGAGTTGATTCCATTGATGACGCCTGAGGATGAGGAATTGATAAATAAAGAAAAGGTACCGAGTGTCTTGCCGATTTTGCCTTTAAGAAATACCGTTTTGTTTCCGGGAGTCGTAATTCCAATTACTGCGGGTAGGGATGCATCTATTCAATTAATCAAGGACGCCAATGCTGGAGATAAAATTATTGGAGTTGTCGCTCAAAAGAACGAAGAAGTAGAGAATCCTACGGAAAATGATATCTATAAAACAGGAGTTGTCGCACAGATTTTACGCGTGTTAAAAATGCCTGATGGTAATACTACGGTTATTATTCAAGGTAAAAAGAGATTTGAAATTGATCAGATTGTTGAGACGAAACCTTATCTAAAAGCAAGTACTAAAGAAATTATTGAAAATAGAGACCTCGAAAAAACAAAAGAGTTTACTGCTATTATCGATTCTATTAAGGACTTGGCTTTGCAAATTATAAAGGTAAATCCAATGTTGCCAAGTGAGGCATCTTTTGCAATTAAAAATATTCAAAGCAATTCATTTTTGGTGAATTTTATTTCGTCGAATATGGATTTGACGGTAAAAGAAAAGCAAGAGTTATTGGCACAAAGCAATTTGAAGGAGCGAGCTTTGTTAACCCTGAAAAAATTAAACAAGGAATTACAGCGCTTAGAATTAAAGAATGATATTCAATCGAAAACCCGTTCTGACATGGATCAGCAACAACGGGAATATTATTTGCATCAACAATTAAAAACCATTCAAGAAGAATTGGGAGGCGTTTCTAATGATGAGGAATTAGAAGAAATGCGCATCAAATCTTTGTCCAAAAAATGGAATAAAGAAGTTTCTGAAACCTTTCAAAAAGAATTGGGTCGTTTGCGACGTATGAATCCACAGATGGCAGAATACGGGGTGCAACGAAACTATTTAGAGTTGCTCTTAGAATTGCCTTGGGGTGAATATACTGTAGATAAATTTGATCTTAAAAATGCACAGAAAGTGCTGAATAGAGATCATTTTGGTTTGGAAAAAGTAAAAGAGCGTATTATAGAGCATTTGGCTGTCTTAAAGTTAAAAGGCGATATGAAATCTCCGATTATTTGTTTGTATGGACCTCCAGGGGTGGGGAAAACTTCTTTAGGGAAATCCATTGCAGAATCTTTAGGGAGAGCCTATGTGCGAATGTCTTTAGGAGGTTTAAGAGATGAAGCAGAAATTAGAGGACATCGTAAAACGTATATTGGTGCAATGCCTGGTCGATTGATTCAGAATTTAAAAAAGGCAGGATCTGCGAATCCAGTTTTTGTTTTGGATGAAATTGATAAGTTAAGCAGTAGTCATCAGGGTGATCCATCTTCTGCTATGTTAGAAGTGTTAGATCCTGAGCAAAACACGGCTTTTTATGACAATTATTTAGAGGTAGGTTTTGACTTATCTAAGGTATTATTTATAGCAACTGCTAATAACTTAGGAGAGATTCCATGGGCGTTAAGAGACCGAATGGAATTGATTAATGTGAGTGGATATACCATCGAAGAAAAGATTGAAATCGCCAAAAAACATTTACTTCCTAAACAATTGAAGGAGCACGGATTGACTGTTAAAGATTTGAAATTAGGCAAGGCTCAAATTGAAAAAATAGTAGAAGGATATACACGTGAGTCTGGAGTTCGAGGATTGGAAAAGCAGGTGGCAAAGGTAGTGCGTTATGCAGCTAAATCTATCGCTTTAGAAGAAGCTTATGATGTAGTGATTAGCAATGAGGATATTGAAAAAATATTGGGCCCATCGCGTTTGGATAGAGACAAATATGAAAATAATGGGGTAGCAGGAGTTGTTACTGGATTGGCTTGGACAAGTTTGGGAGGAGATATCTTATTTATAGAATCTATTTTATCAAAAGGTAAAGGAGGATTAACCATTACTGGGAATTTAGGAAAGGTAATGAAAGAATCTGCAACCATCGCCATGGAATACATTAAGGCAAATGCAGATGATTTTGGTGTAGATCCAAAAATTTTGGAAAATTACAATGTTCATATTCATGTTCCGGAAGGTGCTACTCCAAAAGATGGTCCAAGTGCTGGTGTAACCATGCTAACTTCATTGGTTTCTTTGTTTACACAACGCAAGGTGAAAAGTAAGTTGGCCATGACTGGAGAAATTACCCTAAGAGGGAAAGTATTGCCAGTAGGAGGGATTAAAGAAAAAATATTGGCAGCTAAAAGAGCGAATATTAAAGAAATAATTCTTTGTGAAGAAAATCGAAAAGATATCCTAGAAATTAAAGAAAGCTATTTAAAGGGCTTAACCTTTCATTATGTATCAGAAATGAAAGAGGTGATTGATATTGCAGTGACCAAGCAAAAAGTAGCGAAAGCAAAACAATTAGTATAAGAAAAAGGCAACCTATGGTTGCCTTTTTTTATTTTATTTAAAAAGTTCGAATATCAATGACAGCTCCACTTTGCAATAGATTATCCGTGTCAATCTGATAAATTCGTTCGGCGACAAAACTTGTTGGATATAGGGCATTGTCTTCTTTCAGATCAATAAAACGTTGTCGCATGCTGAAATTTTCTTTTGGTGTTGCTCTAATTGTGCTTTGCATAGCAGTATCTACAACTCCAGGATATATGGCAACACATTTTACCCCATTCACTAATTTTGATTGCTCTTCAGCAATGACTTTACTAATCATGTCTAATGCTGATTTAGACCCACAATAGGCCGACCAACTTTCATAGGGTTTTACAGCTGCACCAGAAGAAATATTGATAATTTGCTTTTTGCAATTCAGGTTTTTAGTAATTCTAATGAACTCATTAGCTAATACTAATGGAATCACTGTGTTTAGTTGAATGGTATTTTCTACTTTTTCTGAATCTAAATTTCCAACAGTATGAATATCACCTAGGGTTCCGGCATTATTAATTAAGCTTATGGAAGAAGTTGTCTTTAAATCAATTTTCGAAAACACGGCATTGATTGCGTCAACAGCATTAATTCGTTTGCTTAAATCTGTCTTAGTTTGATGGTAATCGGCCCCTTCCGAAATACTTCTCGAAATGGAATAAACAGTAAAATTTTCTTTTTGATATTTTTCAGCAAGGGCTTTGCCGATTCCGTTAGAGCCACCGGTAATGATTAGTATATTCATAAAAGTAAAGATAATAAAATGAAAGGGAAATTCTGTCAGTTAGAGTGCATCTTGCGTTTGAAATGAGTGAGATTTGTATCGAGAAAAAAGAATTTTTGCTGTTAAATAGTTCTCGATACGATTTTTTTGATTTCGACTGCGCTCAATCTGACAAAAATCACTCGAACTTACATCTAAAAACTAATTTGAAACGATAGGAAGTTTATTTAAAGAATTTTTTGGATTCATTCCAATAAACATCCATCTCTATAAGTGACATATCAGATAGTTCTTTACCCTCTTTTTTTGCAGCTGCTTCAAGGTATTGAAAACGCTTAATGAATTTTTTGTTGGTCTTTTCAAGTGCATTTTCTGGGTTGACTCCAATAAATCGAGCATAATTAATCATTGAAAACAATACATCACCAAACTCTTTTTCAGTGTTTTCTGTATTGCCTGCTTTAATTTCTTCGTTGAGTTCTGTAAGCTCTTCCTGAACCTTCTCCCAAACTTGTTGTGGTTCTTCCCAGTCAAAACCAACACCCGCAACTTTATCTTGAATTCTGTTAGCCTTAACCAAGGCAGGTAAACTCTTAGGAACTCCTTCTAAAACTGAGGTTTTTCCTTCTTTCAGTTTAAGTTTTTCCCAGTTTTGTTTTACTTCCTCTTCATTTTTAACCTTAACATCTCCATAAATATGAGGATGTCTATCGATAAGTTTGTCAGAGATGGCATTGGCAACATCTGCAATATCAAAAGCCTTTTTTTCACTGCCTATTTTCGAATAGAAGACGATGTGCAATAGCACATCACCCAGCTCTTTTTTAATCTCATCAAGGTCGTTCTCAAGAATAGCATCCGCCAATTCATAGGTTTCTTCAATGGTCAAATGACGAAGGGATTCTAAAGTTTGCTTTTGATCCCAAGGGCATTTTTCACGGAGTTCATCCATGATGTCTAATAACCTATTGAAGGCTTCTAATTGTTGTTTTCGGCTATTCAAAGGATGGGTTTATGCGTTTTCTTCTGTGGAAGTGATTTCTGCTTTAGCGAAGTCAAATCCAGCTTTAATTAATGCGTTATACCATTGTAAAACCTTCTTAATGTTTGAAGGATATACACGTTCTTGATCAAAATTCGGTAAAACTTCAGAAAAATAAGCAATCAATTTCGCGTTGCTTTCTTTCGGGCTTATTGCTTCTTTTTTTTCTTCTTTTTCAGAGATGCTTTTAAAGACACTCAATAAAGGAACTTCTTCTTCATAAGTAAACATGGCAATGTTTTCTAATAAACTTACATTGTGTGTAGATAAAATTGGAAAACGTTTTCCGTCGGTTAACGATTGTACAATGATTCCTGTTTTGCTTTGAGACAATACTTCGTAAAGTCCTGGTTTACCGGTAACGGCAATAATTTTATTAAATTCCATATGAGTTCTATTACGCCAAAGGCGATTTGTTATCTTTTTAAATTAGGAAAACGCATTCTGTAATCGGCGTTAATTTTTCCTTTTGATATATTTTCTAATTTCTTTTTAAGCAAGCGTTTTTTTAGGGTTGACAGTTTGTCTGTAAATAAAACACCTTCTATATGATCGTATTCATGTTGAAAAACACGAGCCGCCAATCCATTTAAAGTTTTGTTGTGCTTTTTAAAATTTTCATCGAAATATTCAATGCTAATTTCTTCTGGTCTAAAAACATCTTCACGAATATCCGGGATGCTCAAACAACCTTCATTAAATGCCCATTCATCGCCTCTTTCTTCAATTATTTTTGCATTGATAAAGACTTCCTTAAAAGCAGCAAGACTTTCTTGTTCTTCTGTGCTTAAGTCTTCATCTTCAGAAAACGGAGTGGCATCGATCACAAACAATCGAATTGCTTTTCCAATTTGAGGAGCCGCCAAACCAACACCGTGCGCGTTGTACATGGTTTCCTTCATATTGGCAATTAAAGTGGTTAATTCTGGATAGTCTGCATCGATATCTTCTGCAAGCTTTCTCAAAACCGGATCTCCGTATGCTACAATAGGTAAAATCATTCTTTACTATTTTCTTTTAAAGTGGATGCAAAAGTACAAAGAAAGAAGAAGTTGAAAAACTTATTTGCTATATAAATACGATTGTAAAATGAGGGTAGCGCTAATCTCATCTATTAATTCTTTATTTTGTCGATGTTTCTTTTTTGATCCGCCATCTATGAGGCTCTGAAAAGCCATCTTAGAAGTAAAACGTTCATCAACTCGTTCCATAGGAATCTGTGGAAAGACGTTCTTTAATTTTTTTAAAAAGGGTAGGATTAGCGCTTCACTTTCGCTAGGCGTATTGTTCATTTGTTTTGGTAAGCCTATTAAAAACAAGTCAATGTTTTCCTTTGAACTATAGTCTTTCAAAAAAGCGATTAATTCTTCTGTAGGAACTGTCGTCAAACCAGAAGCAATGAGTTGCATTTCATCTGTAATGGCAATTCCAGTTCTTTTTTTTCCGAAGTCGATCGCAAGTATTCTGCCCATTCTTTTATTTTTTGTAAAAATACAGATTTTAAACAAGGCGGCGATATCTGTTTAAAAAATGTATCTTCGCGGTAGTCAGAATCAATCGATTTATATTTGCCAAAACTTACAATAATACGCATGAATACATTAAGACAAACTATTGAAAAAGCTTGGGAAAACCGAGAATTGTTGCAAGAACAATCTACGATAGATGCCATTAGAGAGGTGGTTCAATTGTTAGATGATGGGAAATTAAGAGTTGCAGAGCCAATTGCTGATGGTTGGCAGGTAAATGAATGGGTTAAAAAAGCAGTAGTGCTTTATTTTCCAATTCAGAAAATGGAAACTTTAGAAGCAGGAATCTTTGAATACCATGATAAAATTCCATTAAAAAGAAATTATGCCGCAAAAGGAATTCGAGTAGTTCCAAATGCAGTGGCACGCCATGGTGCGTATATTTCTCCAGGAACTATTTTAATGCCAAGCTATGTGAACATAGGTGCTTATGTAGATGAAGGAACCATGGTTGATACCTGGGCCACTGTTGGAAGTTGCGCTCAAATAGGAAAGCATGTACACCTTTCTGGTGGAGTTGGAATAGGTGGTGTTTTAGAGCCATTGCAAGCAGCTCCAGTCATTATAGAAGACGGTGCTTTTATTGGTTCTCGTTGTATCGTTGTAGAAGGGATTCGGGTAGGAAAAGAGGCGGTATTGGGAGCAAATGTAGTGCTGACGATGAGTACAAAAATTATCGATGTGACAGGAGATGTACCTGTTGAAACCAAAGGATTTGTTCCAGAGAGATCTGTTGTAATTCCCGGTAGTTATGCCAAAAAATTTGCAGCAGGAACCTATAATGTACCCTGTGCTTTGATTATTGGGAAACGCAAAGAAAGTACAAATAAAAAAACCTCGTTAAACGATGCATTACGTGAATACGATGTAGCCGTTTAATTGGATTAAAATAATACTCGTTGAAGATAACAGCTATCATTCCTACTTTTAATGAAGAAATTCATATAGAAGCAGCCATCAAATCTGTTGATTTTGCCGATGAAGTTATTGTGATAGATTCCTTTAGTACGGATGCAACACTTGACATCGCAAAACAATTTGGTGTTCGAGTATTGCAGCGTGTTTTTGATGATTTCTCCTCTCAAAAAAACTATGCCATAGCGCAAGCGAGCCATGATTGGATTTATGTTTTAGATGCTGATGAGCGGGTTAGTCCCAAATTGAAATCCGAAATTTTAGAATTAGTAAAAACAATACCCAAGCATGTTGGTTATTATGTAAAAAGGAATTTTTACTTTTCTGAAACAAAAATCCGTTTTAGCGGATGGCAGAGAGATAAAGTACTTCGCTTGTTTAGAAGGGACGTTTGTGTCTACAAAAAGAAAATCCATGAAGAAATTGTTTCTAATGGAAGTTTAGGATTTCTAGAAGGGAGAATTGAGCACTATTCCTATCGAAACTACCAACAGTATATTTCAAAATTAAAATTTTACGCCACCCTGCAAGCCAAAGAGCTTTTGCAAAAAGGACAATGTATAAGCCCTTATCATTTAATCATAAAACCAATTGTACGATTTTTCATACAGTATGTTATTCAATTGGGATTTTTAGATGGGGTTAAAGGCTTCGTGATTTCTTGGGCCCATGCTTATGGAGTTTTGTTGAGATATTTAGAGCTTCTAAAACTAAAATATGGAGCAGCACATCGAAAAAACACGAATTCGATTCAAAAATTTGACAAAACCATCGCAGAAAAGGATCTTTCTGTTTTAATTGTCAATTATAAGAGTTGGAGTCATCTGGCTCCCTGTCTGGATGCTCTATGTAAACTGTCTCAAAAAAAGTTTACCTTAGAGATTATCGTTGTAGACAATCAATCAAATGATGGTGTCTTGGAGGATTTTTCAAAAAGATATCCTCAAGTTCGTTTTATAGAAAATTCTGGAAATAATGGATTTGCGAATGCTTGTAATCTTGCTGCAATGCATTCGGTTGGTGGTCATCTTTTGTTTTTAAATCCAGATACTGTTGCTTCAGAAAAACCCATAGCAGAGTTGTTGCGTTATGCAAAGGAAAATCCAAGGACAGGAATTGTATCATGCAACCAAAAGAACACCAATGGTTCTTATGAAGACACTAATAGGTTATTTCCTGGATTGTTTACTTTGTTTGGACTGAGTCGAGCAGTTTATAGAATATTTAAAAAGGAATCAAAGACATCAAATGATGTCGTTTTCCCTGATTGGGTTTCAGGTTCTCTTGTCTTTATAAGTCGCTCATGGTTTGCAAAGATTGAAGGCTGGAACGAAGATTATTGGATGTACTTTGAAGATGTAGATCTTAGTAAAAAGGTTCGCTTAGCTGGAGGTAATATTGCCCTGCTTAAGGAGGTCGAAATTATACACAATCATGGAGGTTCTTCCCGAGTCAATATAAAAACAGCAACCATAACAAAGTCTGAAGTTCTAATTTCCAAGCATGTTTATTTACATAATCACTTTAAGGGACTGGAGCGATCTCTCATTCTTAGTCTTTTGGTTTTTAGTAATTTACTCACAAAATTTTTTACGGCACTAATTGGCTTGGTTTTCTTTTTTGTTCCAAAATTGCGCTTAAATATTTATTTATTTACTATCTTAATCGCTTATTACTACAGTTCTTATAAACACGGAACTTGGTTAAGCAAACGATCGGTAAATTTTTTAAATAAAACACAATAAGTTCAATTTCATTATGGGAAGTAAGGCACCAGATTATTTTGTCAACAGAAGGCCAGAAATGTTGAAATTCATTCCAAAGAATGCCAGCAAGATTCTAGAGATTGGTTGCGGAGAAGGGAATTTCATTGAGCAATTAGTAAGTGAAACGACGGAAACCTGGGGAGTAGAGCCAGATATTAGTTCTGCAGATATTGCAAAGACAAAAATTTTCAAAGTTTTAGTAGGAACCTTGGACCAAGTTTTGGATGAGCTTCCTGAAAACTATTTTGATGTTATTGTTTTAAATGATGTCTTAGAACATTTGTTAGAGCCTTGGGATGATCTTAAATTACTGAAAAGTAAATTGAAAGATCAGGGTGCTGTGGTTACTTCCATACCGAATGTTCGCTATTCCAAAAATCTCTTTAAAATGATCTTTAAAAGAGATTGGAAATACACAGAAGATCTTACTTTAGATAGAACTCATTTCCGTTTTTTTACCAAGAAGAGTATTAAAAGAATGTTTCGAGAATCAGGGTATCAGATAGAGAGTATTAAGGGTATTAATACCACCAAATCCTTTTTGTATTTTCCTTTTGCAATCTTATTTAATATTTTATTTTTGGGCTCTCAAACAGACATGTTTTTTATGCAATTTGCTACAGTTGCAAGAAAATAGTTGGTAAACCCTACAATGATTTTGAATACCGAGGAACTTAGTTATATGGCGAATTTGCTAGACCAAGGCAAAACCATTTTATATCCAACAGATACTGTATGGGGCATAGGTTGTGATGCTACAAACGAATTGGCAGTCAAAAAAATTTATCAAATTAAGCAACGAGCAGAAAGTAAAAGTTTGATTATTTTGGTTTCTTCTCTTGAAATGCTTCAAAAATATGTCCAAAATATTCCCAAAAAGGCCATAGAAATTTTGGATTCGAGTATGAGGCCGACGACCATCATTTATAAAAATCCAATTGGTTTGGCTAAGAACGTAATAGCAAGTGATACAACCATTGCCATTCGCATTGTTCAAGATGCGTTTTGTAAAGATCTTATTAATAGCTTTGGAAAACCCATCGTTTCTACTTCTGCAAACCTTAGCGAACAACCAACTCCAAATTCATTTTCAGAAATTAGCACAACTATTTTGGAGAGCGTGGATTATATAGTAAATTTGCGGCAAGATAACCAAAGCAAGCTGCCATCTCGAATTCTGAGAATTACAGATTCAGGCGAGATTGAGGTTATAAGAGATTAATTAATTCCGCCACGAATTTATCCATGTATGTCGCATACCGTTTATAGAGAAGCTATTCAAAATCCAGTTTTTCAGTATATTACTCAAGCATCTGAGTCTTTAGGATGTAAAAGCTACGTAATTGGTGGTTTTGTTCGTGATTTTATACTTCAAAGAGGGATAGCAAAAGATATTGATATTGTCGTAGTTGGCAATGGCATTGATTTGGCATTAAAGGTGTCAGAATTACTACCCAATAAACCGAAGGTTCAAGTTTTTAAAACCTATGGAACGGCCATGTTGCGTTACCAAGATATTGAAATTGAATTTGTGGGTGCTCGAAAAGAGTCCTATACAGAAGAAAGTAGAAATCCAGAAGTATTGGAAGGGACTTTAGAGGATGATCAAAATAGAAGAGATTTCACCATCAATGCCCTGGCGTTAAGTTTAAATGTAGAAAATTTAGGCACCCTACTAGATCCTTTTGATGGGATCGCTCACTTGGCTTCAAAAACAATTAAAACGCCCTTAAATCCTGATGTAACGTATTCTGATGACCCTTTGCGGATGTTAAGAGCTATTCGTTTTGCTAGCCAGCTAAATTTTGACATTGAAGCAGATTCATTGACAGCTATTGCCAGAAACGCACATCGATTAAGTATAATTACCAATGAGCGAATTGTTGATGAACTCAACAAAATACTAGCCTCTGAAAAACCATCTTTAGGTTTTTTATTGTTAGAACAAACCAATTTATTACCGCTAATTTTACCAGAACTAATTGCATTAAAAGGGGTAGAAGAGGTAGAAGGTCAAAAACACAAGGATAATTTTTATCATACCCTAGAGGTTGTTGATAATATTTCTCTTCATACAGATGATGTTTGGTTGCGTTGGTCTGCTTTATTACATGATATCGGGAAGGCGCCTACTAAGAAGTTTCATAAAACTATTGGCTGGACTTTTCATGGACATGAATTTGTGGGGTCTAAAATGGTCTACAAACTATTTAAACGCTTAAAAATGCCTTTAAATAACAAACTGAAGTTTGTACAAAAAATGGTATTGTTAAGCTCACGGCCGATTGTTTTGGCCTCTGAAGTGACAGATTCAGCGGTAAGACGCTTAATTTTTGATGCGGGTGATGATATTGAATCTTTAATGACCTTATGTGAAGCAGATATCACAACAAAGAATCCTAAAAAGTTTAAAAAATACCATCAAAATTTTGAGTTGGTTCGACAAAAAATTAAAGAGGTAGAAGAACGTGATCATGTTCGTAATTTTCAACCTCCGATTTCTGGTGAAGAAATAATGGAACTCTTCAATTTAGAGCCATGTAGAGAAATTGGGCAATTAAAAGAGGCCATAAAAAATGCAATTCTAGATGGAGTTATTCCAAACGAGTATGAGGCTTCCTATCAATTTGTTCTTGAAAAAGGAAAAGCTATGGGCTTAAAACAACACTAGTTGTTAAAAAGATTGCATGTTCACCAATTTGTAATATTCTCCTTTTTCTAAAAGAAGATCGTCATGTTTACCCTGTTCCATGATTTCTCCTTTTCGCAAGACCACAATACGATCTGCTTTTTGAATTGTTGACAAACGATGGGCAATCACCAAAGAAGTTCTGTTCATCATCATTTTTTCCAAAGCCAACTGAACTAACTGTTCTGATTCTGTATCTAAGGCAGAGGTTGCCTCATCCAAAACCATTATTGGAGGGTTTTTTAGGACAGCCCTTGCGATACTTAATCGCTGTTTTTGGCCTCCAGAAAGCATGTTACCACTATCACCAATATTGGTGTCGTATAGTTGTGGTAAATTATTGATGAATTCATCAGCATTTGCTATTTCTGCGGCTTCTTTTATTTGATCTAAAGTTGCCTTTTCGGTACCTAATGAAATATTGTTTCCCACGGTATCATTAAACAAAATAGAATCTTGAGTTACAATACCCATAAGTGCTCTAAGTGCGAATTTTGAGATGTCTTTAATATCAACACCATCAATTAAGATTCGACCTTTATCAACATCGTAAAAACGCGTGATTAGGTTGGCTAAGGTAGATTTACCACTACCAGATTGACCTACCAAAGCCACTGTTTTTCCTTTTGGAATGGTCAGTGAAAAGTTTTTTAATACATACTCGTCATCATATTTAAACCAAACATTCTCGAAAACTATCTCACTATCAAAACTAGTTTTGTTTTGCGCATTAGGTTTGTCGAGAATTTCTGTTTCTGTATGTAAAACTTCCATAATTCTTCCGGCAGAAGCATCTCCTTTTTGCATATTGTAAAAAGCAGTTGAAATGGCTTTGGCTGGGTTTAATACCAAATAAAACAAACCGATATAACCAAAGAAATCTTGAGGCTGCATTGGACTATTTTCTCCAAGAACCATTTTACCGCCAAACCATAGAATTAAAATAATAGTTGTAGAACCTAAAAATTCACTCATTGGTGAAGCCAAGGTGTTCCTGTGCAATACAGAAGTCATCAAGTTTTTAAAACGTTGTGTAGAATCTGTAAATTTTTTACTGATCGTAGCTTCTGCATTGAATCCTTTAATTACTCTTAAACCAGTAAGGGTTTCTTCTATAAAAGAGAGGAAATTCCCTGTTTCGTTTTGAGCTTTTAAAGAATTGGCTTTTAATTTTTTACTGATTACTGAAATAATCCATCCAGAGACAGGAAGTAAGATAAAAACAAAAAGTGTTAACTTAAAGCTTATTGCCAGCATAGATCCCAAAGTTAAAACGATGGTTAATGGTTCTCTTACAATGGTTTCTAAGGAGGTTAAAAAAGAATTTTCTACCTCCTGTACATCGGCTGTCATCCGCGCAATTATATCTCCTTTTTTTCTTTTTGAAAAGTAGGCAATGTGAAGTCCAATGATTTTTTGATAGATGGCATCCCTTAAATCTTTTACCACTCCATTTCTTAAAAAGACGAGGGTATATGAGGCTAAATATCGAAACAAGTTTTTAAGAAAAAACATCGAAAAAGACAAAAGACAAATAAAAAGCAAGGCCTGTTCTATACCGCCAGAATCAATTAAAGAAGTTACTTTATAATTTAACGAAGCCTTTAAATAATCAAACAAATCAACAATGCTTGTATATACTGGTTTGGCGTAGGTTTTTTCTTCTTTACCAAATAGTATGCCCAATACAGGGATAAAACTCAATACAGATAGTACGTTAAAAACAGCATATAAAATATTAAACACGATGTTTAACCAAGCGTATTTAGAATAAGGTTTTGCAAATTTTAAAATTTCCTTGAAGTGATTCATTTATAGCTTGAGTTCTTTTATAATTCTTTGAATTTTTGCATCCAAACGATTTTCGGTATCAGCCAATTCAGAGCTGCTTGATAAAGGCAATTGAACGCTAAAGTAAAACTTTATTTTTGGTTCTGTGCCACTAGGTCTAGCAGCAACCTTAGTTCCATCTTCGGTTTCGTAAATTAATACGTTAGATTTTGGAATGTCTATGTTGGTTTCTAATCCTGTAATAAGGTTTTTTTGAATAGAAGTTTTATAGTCATTTACGAAAACAACTTTTGATCCATCCAATTCTTTAATAGGATTACTTCGGAGATTTTTCATCATCTCTGAAATTTGTTCAGCCCCATCCATTCCTTTTTTTACGATAGAAATTAGGTGTTCTTTATAAAAGGTGTGATCTTGGTATAAGTGAATGAGTTCTTTGTAAAATGAACTTCCAGTTGCTTTTGCATTCGCGGCAATCTCACAGGCCAATAGGGTTGCGGTAACCGCATCCTTGTCGCGAACAAAATCACCCACCATATAACCAAAACTTTCTTCACCCCCTCCAATAAAATCCATTTCAGGGAAATCATGAACCATTTTAGCAATCCATTTAAAACCCGTCAAACCTACTTTAGTTTCTACCCCATAGCTCGAAGCAATATCATTAACTAAATTAGTAGATACGATGGTTGAACCTACAAATTGATTCCCATTCAGTCTGCCACTATTTTTCCATTGCTTTATTAAAAAATCAGTCATGACACTCATGGTTTGGTTCCCATTTACTAAGGTCATTTTGCCATTTAAATCTCTAACAGCTACTCCTAATCGATCAGAATCAGGGTCTGTTCCAATAACAATGTCTGCGGCTATTTTGTTCGCCAAGTCAATCGCTATTTTTAGGGCAGCAGGCTCCTCTGGGTTTGGTGAAGTGACTGTTGGAAAATCTCCATCAGGGATGGCTTGTTCTTCAACAATATGGACATCACTATATCCAGCTCTTTTTAGAACTTCAGGAATTAAGGTAATAGAGGTCCCATGAAGCGAGGTAAATACAATTTTTAAATCTTTCCTGCCATTAATATTGAAGCTTCCGTTAGTAACTGATGCCTTATAGAATGCCTCATCAACATCAGCACCTACATAAGAAATTAGATCTTCTTTAGCTTCAAATTTGATTTCTGAAAACTGAAGTTTGTTTACTTCGTTAATAATGCTTTGATCCTGTGGAGGGACTATCTGTCCTCCATCATTCCAATATACTTTGTAACCATTGTATTCTGGTGGGTTGTGAGAGGCCGTAAGCACAATACCGGCATCACAATCTAAATGCTTTACTGCAAATGATAATTCGGGTGTAGGTCTTAAGTCTTCAAAAACAAAGACATGAATGTTATTTGCAGAAAAGACATCGGCAACCAATTTGGCAAACTCCTTACTGTTATGTCTACAGTCATAGGCAATAACCACCTTTAAAACTTTGTTAGGGAAGCTTTGCTTTAAATAATTACTTAAGCCTTGAGTAGCTTTGCCCAAGGTGTATTTATTAATTCGATTGGTTCCAGCACCCATAATGCCGCGCATTCCGCCAGTTCCAAATTCTGTATCCTTATAAAATCGATCAGCCAAATCCGGAGAATTTGCGCCGATAAGTTCTTGTATTTCTTTTTGAGTTTCTTTGTCAAATGGCTCGTTCAGCCACAATTTTGCATTAGCAAGTATCGCGTTCATAGATCAAATTTATGTACTTACAAAAGTACGAATTTAGAAATTAAGATTTTCTTTAATACTGTAGTGTTTTTCGTTACTTTTAGAGGTGACTAGAAGTTCTCCAATGAATCCAGCTAGAAACAGCTGTACGCCTAATATCATGGCAGTTAAAGCAATATAAAACCAAGGGTTATCAGTCACTAAAATTGTTTTAAACCCCATGGATAATTTATACAATTTCATGGCTCCAATATAGCCTGCAGAAAACAAACCAAAAATAAACATAAGGGTCCCCCAAAGACCAAAAATATGCATCGGTCTTTTTCCAAACTTAGATAAAAAGGAAATGGTAATTAAATCTAAAAATCCGTTGACAAAACGACTCATGCCAAATTTTGTCACTCCATATTTTCTGGCTTGGTGTTGCACAACCTTTTCACCAATTTTGTTAAAACCTTCATTTTTTGCCAAAACTGGAATATAACGATGCATTTCTCCGCTAACTTTTACGGTCTTTACAACGATGTTTTTATAGGCTTTTAAGCCACAGTTAAAATCGTGTAGTTTTAGTCCAGAAGTTTTTCTAGCGGCTAAATTAAAGAGTTTTGAAGGAATGTTTTTTGTGATAACATTGTCATAACGTTTCTTTTTCCAACCAGAAACTAAATCAAAATCTTCTTTAATAATCAGGTCAAATAGTTCTGGTATTTCTTCTGGATTGTCTTGCAAATCAGCATCCATAGTAATCACCACTGTTCCGCTTGCTTTTTCGAAGCCGGCATCTAGGGCTTGGCTTTTCCCATAGTTTTTTTGAAAGCGAATTCCTTTAACTTCTTTATTGCTTAATGAAAGCTCTTGAATAAGCTCCCAAGAACCATCAGTGCTTCCATCATCAATAAAGATAATCTCATAAACATATTGCTGGGCCTGCATCACTTTAAGAATCCAAGCATGTAATTCTTTTAGAGAATCTTTTTCGTTTAATAAAGGAATGACAACTGAAATGTCCATGAATAAATTAAATTAAGGAGCTATATTAAAAAGGTAAAGGTAAAACATCCTAAAACATTTTACCCTTCTTCCCTTAAAATTTTAGCAATTTAGTACTGCTCTTCTTCTGATTGTTTCATGATTGCTCCTGCAATTGCAGAAACCACAAAACCAATAAAGGCTGCAGCAATTAATGCAATAGCCGATGAAATAGCAGGTCCTGAGAATTTTTCAGCCATACCTTTTGCGGTGTCAATCTGATCTGAGGTCATTCCTTTATCAACCATGTCCTGGTATTGTAGGGCCATTACCTGATCCATAAAACCTGGTTCGATAAAGTTTACAAATATTTGCTGATAAACAACTCCAATTAAAGCACTTATCATAACAGCACCAACTCCTAGTTTTACCGCTTGTCCCCAAGAAATAAAACCTCCATTACCTTCTTTATATTTCTTAATTGCCAACACAATAAAAACAATCATAAAAACAAAGCCTAGCACGCTTACCGACCAATGTGGTTGTAAGGCATTTCCTGTTGCATATACGACAAGGCTCATTAATACAGAGACGATCCCCATATATAGGCCATAATTTAAAATGATACTTTTACTAGTTGCTTTTTGATTTTCCATGGTTTTTTAATTTAGTTAGTAATACAAATATATTGATTTCGATGTTAAAAATGAATTTCTAGAACTTTTTGTAAGGCATTCATTAATTCATTAGTAGTCAAAAGACTAAACTTGTTACAAAAAATTGACAAAAAAACATTGTGCAACATGAAAAATGATTGTAAATTTGCGCCGGCAAGTCCTACACAACTAGCTCCCTTTGAATCCCCCAGGGTGGGAACACAGCAAGGGTATTAGGTTGTAGCAGTGTGATGTAGGTAGCTTGCCTTTTTTTATGCCCTAAAATTCCCTTTCAAATCCTTAGTTTTCTTCATTAACTTTTAAGATATTTGTAGTATTATTCAATAGTACTTCATGTCTAAAGTTGTTTTAATTACAGGTGCCTCTTCGGGCATTGGAAAGTCAATTGCTGCCTATCTTCATCAAAAAGGCTATATGGTTTATGGAACCAGTAGGAAGACTGAAAGTATTTCTGAAGCGGGTTTTCCTCTATTGCAATTAGATGTTTTGGATCCGAAATCTATACATAAGGCAGTTGATTTTATTATTGCAAAGGAGAATCGATTGGATGTCTTGATTAACAATGCTGGAATGGGTATTACAGGCCCAATTGAAGATACACCCACAGATGAAATGAGAGCGGTATTTAATACCAATCTATTTGGAGCTATAGATGTAATGAAAGCAGTTTTACCCCAAATGAGAGTTCAAAAATCGGGAACCATAGTTAATATTACTTCGATTGCTGGTTATATGGGCTTGCCTTTTAGAGGCTTGTATTCTGCCACGAAAGGTGCTTTGGAGTTGGTGACAGAAGCCATTCGAATGGAAGTGAAAGGGTTTGGAATTAATGTTGTGAATGTGGCGCCCGGTGATTTTGCAACCAATATAGCCGCTGGAAGATATCATACACCTGTATTTAAAGATTCTGCATACAAAAAGAGTTATCAAGAGAATTTGGATTTGATGAATGCACATGTCGATGCTGGGATGGATCCCTTGGCCATGGCAAAAACAGTGCATGCTATTTTAGAAACCAAGCAACCCAAAATTCATTATAAAGTAGGTGGATTTTTAGAGAAGTTTTCGATCGTTTTAAAACGAATATTACCGGATAGTATGTATGAGAAACTATTGATGAATCATTATAAGCTATAAGGATGCATAGCAGGCAGGCGCTTAAAAACAAGTAGAAAAATAAAATAAATAGTACGAATTTAAAATATATAGAAACCGATGAAATTTTTTATAGATACAGCAAATTTAGCTCAAATTAAAGAAGCACAATCCTTAGGGATATTAGATGGCGTTACAACAAACCCATCTCTAATGGCAAAAGAAGGAATTACAGGAGCTGCAAACATAATCAATCATTATAAAGCCATT
>CBFHUV010000033.1:0-321 GCA_965659055.1 Polaribacter sp. | reverse complement strand
ATTTGTGAAGAGGTTGATGGAGAAGTTTCGGCAGAGGTAATTGCAACCGATTTTGCTGGAATGGTGAAAGAGGGTGAGGCTTTAGCAGCTTTGCACCCACAAATTGTTGTAAAGTTACCTATGATTAAGGACGGAATTAAAGCTTGTAAATACTTTTCTTCGAAAGGAATTCGCACCAATGTAACTTTGGTGTTTTCTGCAGGACAAGCCTTATTAGCAGCGAAAGCAGGTGCTACCTATGTATCACCATTTATTGGAAGATTGGATGATATCTCTACAGATGGTCTTAACTTGATTTCTGAAATTCGTCTTATTTATGAT
>CBFHUV010000032.1:18910-19141 GCA_965659055.1 Polaribacter sp. | reverse complement strand
ACCCAGGTCCACAATCTGGAAGTGTTGGGAATTATAGCTTTAGACCTGTGTGGAGAGATTTTCAGGCCGTTGCAGAACTTGGGTTTGTAGTGGTTGCTGTTGATGCCATGGGGACTCCGGCTAGGTCAAAATCTTTTCATGACGCCTATTACGGAAACATGGGTGATAATGGATTGCCAGATAATATTACCACCATCAAACAATTGACTCAAAGATATAAGGGAATGGATA
>CBFHUV010000032.1:0-18900 GCA_965659055.1 Polaribacter sp. | reverse complement strand
CGTAGGTATCTGGGGGCACTCTGGTGGAGGTTTTGCTTCTACAAGAGCAGTATTTGCCTATCCAGACTTTTATGATGTAGCAGTATCTGGTGCAGGAAATCATGACAATAGAAACTACGAGGCAGACTGGGGAGAAAAATGGCAAGGACTATTGATCGAAGGAAATATGGAAGGAAAAGGTGATGGAACTACTAACTATGACAACCAAGCCAATCAATTAATCGCAAAAGACTTGAAAGGGAAGTTGTTAATTACCCATGGTTCTATGGACAACAATGTACCTCCATCAAATACCATGTTGGTGGTAAAAGCCTTGATAGAAGCCAACAAAGATTTTGATATGATTTTATTTCCTAACCAAAGACATGGTTATGGAAATATGACCAATTATATGACTAGAAAACGTTGGGATTATTTTGTAACTCATTTGTTACATGCAGAACCTGCTAAAGATTTTAGCTTGGATTAATAAGCCAATCGAATACTCTAATAAAAAGCCTATTTAATTAAATAGGCTTTTTTAATATAATCTAATTTGGGATATTTTTCGGCTAAAAAAGCATTTCCAAATTTATAAATAGAGTCTTGTTTCGTTGACAGCTTGTTGCCATACTCACCATAGAATTTATGCACATTCTCCATACCTTTTATGACCTTGGCAACCACTGGAAAACCTAACACATCTTGAAAGTTACTCGTATCTAACTTATTATTATCTCTTAAATTAATAAACAACTGAGTAGTTCTACTTTGAGGCCCATACCGCGCAAAAGCAATGGTCATGGAATCATTTTTTTGCAAGACAGGTTCATCTTCATAACCAATTCCACTCCAACCCTGATTGAGTATACTATCATTGTTTATTCCAAATTGGACAACATAGTTAGGCACCACTCTATAAATAGCGATATCTGTGTAGAACTCATGAGTTATTAATTGGTATAAACGATCCACCCCTAAAGGAGACCAACTGCGATTGGCTTCAATTTCAAAATCCCCTTGAGTGGTTTCAAAACGCGCTTTAAAATATTCTGGAGCCTTTTCTTGGGTCCATGACACGTTAAATTTTTCATTTTTACAAGAAAACATAAATAAAAAACAGAAGGCCAAAAATAACAGTTTTTTGATGCGCATGGCTGGTTTATGGTTTGGTTCGCTTTCAAAGATAGCGAAAGTTGGGAACTTTTTAATTCTTTCGCCACAATTACAAATAACAATAGAATGAGTGTCTACTCTAAACCATTATAGTAGGATATAAAAAACCAACAATGACGGTTTAAACAATAATTACGAATAAGTTACAACTAAAAAGCCTCGATAAACGAGGCTTTTTTTATTACATTTTCTTTACGTATTCCGTAATAATAACTATTTGTTGGGCACCTACCTTGCCTTCAATATAGGTGGCATTTTCTGGATCCAAAGAAATTCTTCTCACGGCGGTTCCTTGTTTGGCCACCATACTCGATCCTTTTACTTTTAAATCTTTGATAAGCACGACTGAATCTCCAGCTTCTAAAATAACCCCATTGCAATCTCTGTGGATTACTTTCTCACTCTCTTCCAAACCTTCCCCTGTAGCCTGTGCAAAACGCAAATCTTCATCTTCTAAATACAACATATCTAACAAGTCTTGAGGCCAGCCTTCTTTTTTAAGACGTGACAGCATTCGCCATGCTAAAACTTTCACAGCTCTATGTTCACTCCACATACTATCATTCAAACAGCGCCAATGATTGCTATCGGTTATTTCTGGATTTTCTATTTGAGAGATACAAGTTTCGCAAGCCAATACAGAACCGTCAACACCTCCGGTAGTGACTGGTTTTATTTCATAGACTGACAATTGACTTGTAGCAGTGCACAATTCACATTGATTTCCGCTTCTGGATTCTAGTTCTTGGATTAGGCTCATAAGATTATTTTATGCGGCAAAAGTACATTTTTATATATTTATCTGCTTAATTTTATCAGATGATTTTATATAGTGATCGACTTCATTTAGAGCCCATCAAAATTTCTGATGCTGCTTTTTTTTGCGAATTGTTAAATGATAAAGATTGGATTGCCAATATTCGGGATAGCCAACTAAAGACCGTAGCTGCTGTAGAGAGCTATATAAGAGAGACTGTCATCCCAAGTTTTCATTATAAGGGATTGGGATTTTATGTGGTGCGAATAAAAGAAACCATGGAAGCCATTGGCATGAGTACACTAATCAAGAGGGATGCTTTAGAAACTATTGATGTAGGTTATGGATTTTTGCCCAAAGGAAGAGGCAAAGGTTATGCAAGAGAAGCTACCCAATGCATGATGCACTATGTATCTGAAACACTGAAGTACCCAAAAGTATTGGCCATTACAAAACCCAATAATATAGCCTCTCAAAATCTTTTGTTCAAACTCGGTTTTGAATCTAAGGGACTTAAAAAAGTTTTTGACACGGAAGATTTGCTCTTTGAATATGTTTTTAACTAAAATTAGTCGAAGGCTAAATCAGTAAAGGAAAAAGCAGTACCATCAAACAAACCTTTGTCAGACAATTTTAAAGAAGGAATTACCAATAAGGCCATAAAAGACAAAGTCATATAAGGTGCCCGTAGGGTGCTCCCCATTTTTTTTGCCATCAAATCTAATTTGGCATAGCTTGCACCTACTTCCGCTGCAGACCGATCACTCATGATTCCAGCTACTGGTAAAGGCACGATGAGTTCTTCTGTTGGTGAAATAGCACAAACTCCTCCTTTATTTTTGATGAGTAAATTTACCGCTTGGCAAATGGCTTCATCAGAAACACCTACGGCAATAATATTATGAGAATCATGCCCTACAGAGCTGGCGATGGCCCCAGTTTTCAAGCCAAAATTCTTGATAAATGCAATGGCAGGAGGGCTGTTTTGATACCGATTTACCACGGTCATTTTTAAGAGATCTCTTTCAAGATCAGAAACTAGATTTCCAGTCTCCAACTTTGCCTTTTCGATGATTGGATTCGTTATGAGCTCACCATCCAAGGCTTCGATCACAAGTATATTCTTAGCCGCTGTCATGAATTTAAAATCATCGACTGTCTTAGGATCTGTATGGAAATTGTTTAGAATATCAAAAGGCACAGACTTTATAAAAGATTGACCTTTTGCAGCTACCAACTCACCATTAATAAAGGTTTCTAACACCTTGAATTTTTTAAGATCTTCTACGAGTATAAAATCTGCAGCATCATTAATTTGCAACAGACCCACATCCATTTTATAATGTTTTACCGGGTTTACACAAGCCATTTGCAAGACCTTAAACACATCTATACCCTTTGCAACAGCCCTTTCACACAACTGATTGATATGCCCTACTAAAAGATCATCCGGATGTTTATCATCAGAGCAGAACATCATCTTTTCAAAATGTTCGTGTGCCAAATCTATTAAGGCTTCAAAATTCTTAGCAGCACTTCCTTCTCGAATAATGATTTGCATTCCAAAGGCTAATTTTTCAGCAGCCTCTTCATAGCTATAGCACTCATGATCTGTGCTAATCCCCGCAGCAATGTATTTTCTTGTAGACTCGCCTCTCAAACCTGGTGCATGACCATCTATGGGTTTTCCATTATTTTTTGCATGTTGGATCTTTTCCAAAACAGTGGCATCATCAAACAAAACGCCTGGATAATTCATCATTTCGGCCAAATAACTAATATCTGGGTTCTCCATCATTTTTTTGATATCATCAGCATCAATGATGGCTCCTGCACTTTCAAAAGAGGTTGCTGGCACGCAGCTGGGCGCTCCAAAATGAAATTTTAGAGGTACCTTTTTCCCGTTGGCAATCATAAAATCTACCCCTGCTACTCCCAAAACATTGGCAATTTCATGAGGGTCCGAAACCGTAGCTACGGTACCGTGAACCACCGCAGCCTTGGCAAACTCAGAGGGTACCAACATAGAACTTTCTATATGAATATGTGCATCGACAAAGCCAGGAATGATATAATTGTCTACGGTATGACTAGAGGGTCTAATCTGCTTAATTTTCCCATCTTCCACCTCAATTTCCCCATTAAAGATTTGTTTGTTTGGGATGTCTACTATTTTTCCTTGAATAATCATTGTAATGGTTTTAGGCTATGTAAAGCTACAAGAAAAAGACCTGAACTCCAATTGATTTTGCATGAAGCTTCGCTTTGGAGTTCTTTCAAAAACTATGATTGAATTTTAAAATAAATTTTTGTTGCACTTATCCTGCTAGTTTTGATTATTTTTAGACACTATCAATTGATTTACTTAATCCCAGTAAAATTTAAACTATTTACAAAGGGTGAACTTTTATTTAAGCGTTGTTTAAAATAAAATGATACAACTAGAAACATATCAAGCAGAAAAAATACTACTTGAAAATTATGGTATCATTGGTTTTGCCCAAAAATTACCGGGTGAGATTGATGCAAATTTTAAAATTGAAACAGCACAGAAGACCAGTTATGTTTTAAAAATCTCAAGTGCTCAAGAAGACATCGCTTATCTAGATTTGCAACAAAAATTATTGCAATATGCCGCTAAAAGCAACCCAGAAATTTGTGTCCCTGAGGTGGTTTTAGATATAAAAGGCAGGGCCATTTCAACTTTCGAAGACGAAAATGGCCAACAAAGAAGTCTTCGACTTTTATCTTGGATTCCTGGTAGGCTTTGGTCTTCAGTAATCCCTCAATTAGACCAATTGCGTTTTGGATTAGGACTACAATGTGGAAACTTAACTGCCGCCTTGCAAGGATTTACTCACCAAAAAGCGCAACGAAACTTTGACTGGGATCTTGCTCAAGCACTGTGGGTAAAAGAACATGTGCACCTCTTTAGCCTTAGTGAAATAGAATGCATCAACTATTTTTTATTAGAATTTGAATCGAACAAAAAAGCCTATGATGTACTAAGGAAATCTGTCATCCACAATGATGCCAATGACAATAATATTGTCGTTTCTGAAGATTTAATTACTCCAAAAGTAAAAGCCTTAATCGATTATGGAGATGCTGTATATAGCCAAATTATTAATGATGTTGCCATTGCTTGTGCTTATGCCATAATGCATCATAAAGACCCTCTTACTGCATCCATTCCTGTTGTAAAAGGCTATCATTCTGCTTTTAAATTAGCAGAAGAAGAATTGGATTTTCTTTATAATTTAATTGGAATTCGTCTGGTGATATCGGTGTGTAAATCGGCGATTAATAAAATTAAAGAACCGAACAATGACTACCTACTCATTAGTGAAAAACCCGCTTGGGAGCTGCTCTATCAATGGAAAAATATAAACAAAGATTTTGCTAGCTACCAATTTAGAGCAGCTTGTAATTATAATGCTCATCCTAAAGAAGCTGCTTTTCAACAGTGGGCATTCAACAATAGTTTTTCCTTAGTCGATGTCTTTCCAAGCATTCAAAAAAACAAAATTCACCCCTTAGACTTAAGTGTTTCTAGTAAATGGATCGGTCATGAATATGAGTTTAATGATTTGGATTTATTTGAATATAAATTGCAGAAATTACAAAAGAAACACACAGATGCCTTCCTTGCTGGAGGCTATCTAGAACCAAGACCTTTGTACACTTCGACAGACTTTGATTCGATTGGGAACAATGGCAGAATGAGTCGAACCATTCATTTAGGTGTTGACTATTGGTTGCCTGAAAAAACTCCTATCCATGCATTTTTAGATGGGGAAGTTGTAGTGGCTAACTATTGTGAGGGCTTTAAAAATTATGGAGGCCTGATTATCTTAAAACATCAGACCTCAACTTTTGAGTTTTATTCGCTTTATGGTCATTTATCCAAAGAGAGTATTGAACAGATAAAGAAGCAACAAAAAATTAAGAAAGGAGCCTGCATTGGTTATTTAGGAAATCAGGATGAAAATGGCTATTGGGCAACACATTTGCATTTCCAATTGATGTTGTCTTTATTGGGTTTTGAAAATGATTTTCCGGGTGTTGCCTATCATGAGCAAATTGAAGTTTGGAAAAGTATCTGTCCAGACCCGGCTTTGCTTTTTAAAACTAATGAAACTGAAACAAAAGTCGGCAGTTCAAATAAAGAACTTATTGATTATAGAAAACAGCATCTCGGAAAAAGTTTGAGCTTGCAATATAAAGTTCCTATTAAAATGGTTCGAGGGGCGGGAGTCTATCTCATGGATGAACATGGAACTAAATATTTAGACACTGTAAACAATGTGGCTCATGTAGGGCATGAACATTATGCTGTGGTAAAAGCAGGTCAGGAGCAAATGGCTTTAATTAATACCAATACCCGCTATTTGCATGAAAACATTAATGCCTTGGCCAAAGAACTACTAAAAACCCTTCCAAAAGAATTAAGTGTTTTGCATTTTGTGAATTCAGGAAGTGAAGCCAATGAGCTTGCTCTAAGAATGGCAAAGAGCTTTACTGGTCAAAAAGATATTATCGCAAGCGAAGTTGGATACCATGGCACTACAAATGCTTGCATCGATATTAGTTCTTACAAATTTGATGGAAAAGGAGGTTCTGGTGCACCAGAGTACACCCAAATATTTCCGCTACCAGATGCTTATCGAGGTGCCTATAAAGGTTCAAATACAGCCGAAAATTATAGTATGGAGGTTGGGCAATGCATAGAAAAAATTCAGAAGAAAGGAAGAAATGTTGCTGCCTTTATCATAGAACCGATTATTAGTTGTGGTGGGCAAATAGAGCTGCCAGAAGGTTTTTTGGAGGCTAGCTATCAAAAGATTCGGGCTGCAGGAGGTCTTTGTATTTCTGATGAAGTTCAGACCGGTTGTGGCCGTATGGGCAAAACCTATTGGGGTTTTCAATTGCACGGAGTGGTTCCTGATATCGTAACCATAGGGAAACCATTAGGAAACGGACACCCTATTGCTGCAGTTGCCTGCACTCAAGAAGTTGCTGATAAGTTTGCCAACGGCATGGAATTCTTCAATACCTTTGGTGGAAACCCAGTATCATGTGCCATTGCAACTGAGGTTCTTAAAACTGTAGAAAGAGAGCAACTTCAGAAAAATGCTTTGGTAATTGGAGACTATTTAAAATCTGAATTAAATAAACTCGCTATGGAGTTTCCTATACTTGGAGATGTGCGAGGACAAGGCTTATTTTTAGGAATTGAATTGGTCGATAGTCAGCAAAACCCTATGTCTAACCAAACGGATTACTTACTCAATCGCATGAAAGAACACGGCATTTTAATGAGCTCTGATGGGCCTGACCACAATGTTTTAAAAATAAAACCACCTTTGGTTTTTTCAAAAGAAAATGCAGAAGAACTTTTAAGTACTCTTGAAAAAATCTTGAAAGAGGACTATATGAGGCTCTCATTTAAATAACTTATATTTATACACTTTAAATTTTACAACAACTAAACCACTATATCATGCATACAATTTTATCATTCGTTTTGGTAGTTCTTTTCACTGTTAGCTCTTTTGCACAGAAAAAAACTGCTGAAAAACCAGAACAATGGGATGTGAATAATCCATATAAGGATTGGAAATACAACTCATTCCGTTTAAAAACTTCAGAGGGAACTTGGATGAATTTAGATGTGAGTCCAGATGAAAAAACCATCGTTTTTGACTTATTAGGAGACATCTATACCATGCCAATTTCTGGAGGAAAAGCCACTGCATTAAGAACTGGTTTGGCTTATGAGGTACAACCTCGCTTTAGTCCAAATGGAGACTATATTTCGTTTACCAGTGATACTGAAGGAGGCAATAATATTTGGATTATGACGGCTGATGGAAAAAATGCAAAATCGCTCACCAAAGAAAAATTTAGATTGTTAAACAACGCTGTTTGGACCCCAGATGGAAAATCAGTGGTGGCAAGAAAGCACTATACCTCTACCCGTTCTGTAGGTGCCGGAGAAATGTGGCAATATCCATTATCAGGAGCAGCAGGTCTTAAATTGACGAGCCGAAAAAATGATCAACAAGATGTAAATGATCCTTCTATTTCTCCGGATGGGAGATATTTATATTTTGCAGAAGACATGTATCCAGGAGGCGCTTTTAATTACAATAAAGACCCAAACAATCAAATTTATGTAATCAAGCAATACGACTTTACTACTGGAAAAATTAAACAAATTACAGGAGGTCCAGGAGGAGCGGCTCGACCTGTTATTTCTAAAGATGGTAAATTATTAGCCTTTGTAAAACGTGTTAGAACTCAATCTGTATTAAATATTCACAATTTAGAAACTGGCGAAGAGTGGCCAATTTATTTTGATTTAAACAAGGATCAACAAGAAGCATGGGCAGTTTTTGGAGTGTACCCACATTTTACTTGGTTAAAAAACAACAAAGATTTAATTATTTGGTCAGGAGGAAAAATCAACAAAATAAATATTGACTCTAAAAGCATTACCGAAATACCATTTGAAGCAGATGCCACCATCAAACTGGCAAAAACCCAGAAGGTAAAAAGAGAAGTGGATAGTAAAACCTTTACTTCTAAAATGATTAAAGATGCTAAAACATCACCTGATGGGAAAACGATCATCTTTACTTCATTAGGGCATATTTACAAAAAAAGCTTGCCAAATGGCAAGCCTCAAAGAATTACGAACTTAACTGATTTTGAAAGTGACCCTAGTTTTTCTTCGGATGGAAAAACAGTAGTGTTTGTAAGCTGGAACGACGAAAATCTTGGAGCGGTTCATAAAATTGATTTAAACGGAAGCAATCACAAACAGCTTACCACAGAAAAAGGAATCTATAGAATGCCTGCTTTCGATCCAAACAATCAAAAAATCGTCTATAAAAAAGAAGGTGGTAATGGAGACCAAGGTTTTGATTTTACTAAAAAAACTGGAATCTATCTGATGAATACTGATGGAAGTATGACTAAGAAAATTGCTGAAGGAGGAGATTTTCCAATGTTCAACACCAAAGGAGATCGCATTTTTGTTCAAACAGGAGGTTCTTTTATGGGTGGTCTAACAAAAACACTGATTAGTTTTGACTTGGAAGGTCAAAAGGAACAAAGTCATTTTAGCTCTAAACTGGCAAACAGGTTGGTGCCAAGTCCAGACAATCAATGGATTTCATTTATTCATTTACACAAGCTTTATGTTGCTCCATTCGTACATAATGGAAGCACTATTAATCTAGATGCAAATAGTAGCTCATTTAAAGTAGAAAGTCTTTCTGAAAACGCAGGTATCAATTTGCATTGGTCCAACAATAGCTCACAAGTTCATTGGACCCTCGGTGATGAGTATTTTACAAAAAGCATCCTAGACAACACTAGCAATCCTTTTGCTAAAACAAATTTGGTAACGAACAAGGATGCAGGAATTGCCATAGGATTGGAAGTTGCAACAGACAAACCTCAAGGACGAATTGCTTTTACAAATGCACGTCTAATTACCATGGAAAATGACAAGGTTATAGAAAATGGAACCATTATTATCTATCAGAATAAAATTGAAAAAATAGGAAACTCAAGCAGTGTTAAAATTCCTTCTGGAACAAAAACCTATGATATGAAGGGCAAAACCATCATGCCAGGAATGGTAGATGTCCATGCCCATGTAGGGGCTTTTAGAGATGGTTTAAGCACTCAAAAACACTGGCAGTTTTATGCAAACTTGGCCTTTGGAGTAACCACATCTCATGACCCATCTGTAAATACTGCTGCTGCCTTTACCCTAGAAGAATTGCAACGAAGTGGAGCCATTGTTGGACCTAGACTATTTTCTACAGGATTCATTTTATATGGAGCTGAAGGCGATTTCAAGGCTGTCGTAAATAATTTAGATGATGCGCGATTTGCCATTGCAAGAACCAAAGCCTTTGGTGCCAAATCTGTAAAAAGCTACAACCAACCAAGAAGAGAACAACGCCAACAAATTATGCAGGCGGCTAAAGAATTAGGGGTTAATGTGGTTCCTGAAGGAGGATCTAATTTCTACTCAAACATGACCATGATTTTTGATGGTCATACTGGTATTGAACACAATATCCCTGTTGCACCAGTTTACAAAGACGTATTGTCACTTTGGAAGAATAGTGCTACTGGTTATACGCCTACCCTTATCGTAAATTATGCTGGTATGAGTGGAGAATATTACTGGTATCAAAAAAGCAATGTTTGGGAAAACAAAACTCTGCTAAAGTACACACCAAGATATGTAGTAGATACACGATCTCGTCATAGAACGATGATTCCGGATGAGGAATATGAAAATGGCCATATTTTAACTTCAAAAACGGTGACTGATCTTTCTAAATTGGGTGTAAAAGTAAACTTAGGAGCCCATGGTCAATTGCAAGGTTTGGGCGCTCATTGGGAGTTATGGATGCTTCAGCAAGGAGGGTTGAGCAATTTAGAAGCTCTGAAAGCAGCTACTATAAACGGCGCAGAATATATTGGTGTTGGTGATGAATTGGGTTCTTTAAAAGAAGGAAAACTTGCTGATTTAATTGTGCTAGATAAAAATCCTTTGGAGGATATACAAAATTCAAATTCTGTTCATTATACCATGGTTAATGGTCGTTTATACGATATAAACACCATGAATGAAATTGGAAACTATGCAACACAAAGAACTAAATTCTATTGGGAAAATGGCAAATACAATCAAGGAGTGCCATTTAATTTAGAGACCAATAGTTTTACGATTCCAACCTGTAGCTGTCATTAAAATACTTAAAAGATTCCCATGCTGCTTTTATCTTGTTTAGTATAAAAGCAGTGTGCTTTCTTATTTTATTAAAACTATATGAATCTTGTTTTAAAAGATACTATTTCAAACTTATTTACAGAACGATTTGGTTTAAAACCCCTGCTGTTTTTTTCGCCTGGAAGAATCAATTTGATAGGTGAGCACACTGACTACAACAATGGTTTTGTCTTTCCTGCAGCCATAGACAAAGGAATCTATGCTGCTATTGAAGTTTCAGAAACTGAAGAAACTCAATTACTAGCCTTTGATCTACATGAAGAATTTACACTTGACCTAAATAAGGTAAAACCACTAGCTATTGGAAGCTGGCAAAACTATTTACTTGGTGTTGTCTCAGAAATACAAAAAAGAGGCAGAACCCTTAAAAACTTTAATTTTGTTTTTGGAGGTGACATTCCCAATGGCGCCGGACTTTCTTCTTCAGCGGCCTTAGAAAATGCTTTAGTTTTTGGTTTAAATACGCTTTTTGAGCTGGGTTTTAGAAAGGAAGAAATGATTGCAATTTCTCAAAAAGCAGAGCATCATTTTGTAGGGGTGCAATGTGGTATTATGGATCAGTATGCCAGCATGTTTGGACAAGCAGAAACCGCTATCCTTTTAGATTGTTTGGATTTATCTTCGACGCCTTTTAAAATTAATTTTAAAGACTATGAATTGCTTTTAATCAATAGCAATGTAAAACACAGTCTGTCTGAAAGCGCTTATAACAAGCGACGAAAAGTCTGTGAAGAAATTTCCGATTTATTAGGAGTTGAAAGTTTACGAGCAGTTGAAGAATCTGACCTATTGGCTTGTAAAAATCAGTTAAGTGAAGATTCCTATCAAAAAGGGCTGTACATACTACAAGAGAACAAACGAGTACTCCATGCAGGAAAAGCCATTGAGAGCGAAGATTTGAAGACCCTTGGAAAACTGCTGTACGAATCTCACGCAGGTTTGCGCTTTGAATACCAGGTGAGCTGTAAAGAATTGGATTTTCTAGTAGATGCTACCTTAGACAATGAGGAAATACTTGGAGCAAGAATGATGGGTGGCGGTTTTGGTGGCTGCACCATTAATATCATCCTTAAATCAGCGATTGCTTCGTTTTCTAAGAAAATTCAAGCGGCATTTTATCAGGAATTTAAGACAGCATGTAGCATTTATAAAGTATCCATTTCACAAGGAACACATTTACTAAAAAATGAGTAAACACGAATTAGTTTTACAGGATCAGTCTCACAAAAGATTGAATATTTTAACTCAAGAATGGGTCTTGGTATCACCACACAGAGCAAAGAGGCCCTGGCAAGGACAAAATGAGCTTGTTCCGCAAGAATCATTGCCATCTTATGATAAAGACTGTTACCTCTGCGCCGGAAATAAAAGAATTGGAGGTGAAATTAACCCAGATTATAAAGATGTTTTTGTCTTTACCAATGATTTTGCTGCCCTTCAAAAAAGTGAAAGTCCAACAACGAATCTAAAACAAGGATTGTTCATTGCTGAAGCCGAAGAAGGTCTTTGCAAGGTAATTTGTTTTAGTCCTGATCATTCAAAGAGTCTCGCCAATTTATCTATAGAGGCCATCACCAAGGTGGTAAATGTTTGGCAAAAAGAATACAAAGTAATTGGGGAAGACCCCAAAATTAAGTATGTACAAATCTTTGAAAATAAAGGTGCTGTTATGGGTTGTAGCAATCCACATCCTCATGGGCAAATTTGGAGTCAATCCAGTATTCCAAATAAGGTTTTGAAGAAAGACCAAACCCAAAAATCCTATTTCAATGAAAATAAGACTTCGCTTTTAGGAAGTTATCTAAAACAAGAACTTCAAGCCAAAGAACGCATACTTTTTGAAAACAACTCCTTTGCCGTTTTGGTTCCTTTTTGGGCTGTTTGGCCTTATGAAACCATGATCATTCCAAAAAAACATCAGCGTTCTATTGCTGAATTATCAGAGCTTGAAAAAAAGGACTTTGCAGAAAGTATTTCCATACTAAACAAGGCCTATGACAAGGTCTTTAATTGTTCTTTTCCGTATTCAAGCGGTATTCATCAAGCTCCTAGTAATACTGATGACATCCAACATTGGCATTGGCATATGAGCTTTTACCCACCCTTATTAAGAAGTGCGAGTGTGAAAAAATTTATGGTAGGCTATGAAATGTTTGGATCGCCTCAACGTGATTTAACCGCAGAGACTGCTGCGGCTACGCTACGGAAATGCATTGCTCAAAACACTTAATAACCAAAAGGATTTTCTATTGTTTTCATAGGCTCTGTAAACCATTTCGGACCTTCCTTAGTCATATAAATATGATCTTCAAAACGAATCCCAAATTCATTTGGAACACAAATCATTGGTTCGTTACTAAAGGTCATACCAACCTCTAAAATAGTCTGATCATTCCGAACAATATAAGGCCATTCATGAATGTCCAATCCGATACCATGACCTGTTCTGTGTGGCAAACCTGGTAATTTGTAATCAGGGCCTAACTGATGAGATTCTAAGACTTTTCTAGAAGCAATATCAACAGAAGCACAAGGCTGTCCCAATTGCGCAGCAGTAAAAGCGGCTTGTTGGGTCTCTTTTTCTATCTCCCATATTTTAGTTTGTAATGGATTTGGCTTTCCAAAAACAAATGTTCTGGTAAGGTCAGAAATATAGTTGTGTAACATACATCCTGTATCTAGCAGCACTACCTCATTCTCTTCCAAATTTTTTGGTGTTTTTACCCCATGAGGAAAGGAAGAATCTACTCCAAAAAGCACTATGCAAAAATACGAACCCGATGGAACCCCATGTCTTTTATGCGCTTCATGAATAAAATCGGTAACTTCTTTGGACGAGATACCCACTCTTAAAATTCTAGCAGCTGCCTTAAGCACTTCTAGGGTAATATTCATTGCATGCTGCATAATGGCGATTTCCGCATCGGATTTTACCATTCTACAGGTCGCTGTAATTTCTTTTGCGTTGACTAATTGAAAATTACTTTTACATTGCATCAACCCATCTACAATAAAAAATGGAGCACTCTCATCTATGGCAAGGATCCCTTCTGTTAGGTTTTTATTGACTAAAATCTTAAAAAATAATTGCTGTGGAGATTCATGCTCCTCCCAACAATGAATTTCACCTTCTAAGAGCATAAAGTCAAGAATGGTTCCTTTTTCAAACTGAGGTGCAATAAAATGGATCTCTTTGTTCGGAAATAGAATAGCCCCGACCATGCGCTCACTTGAATTCCATTTCATTCCTGTAAAATAATACAGGTTGGTCCCCGCATTTAAATACATCGCTTGGATGTTTTTAGATTTCATTAAATCACAGGCCTTTTGAATCCTAGATTCAAATTCTTCTTTCTTGATGGGTGCTACTAAATGCGCACTCGGCACAATTGCTGATAATTCTTTTTCGATACTTGATCCTCCTATTCCTATCATATTTAAAATTTAAACGTATTGAAAGTCCTTTTTTAAAATTTTATATCTGGATTGAATGCTGTCAAATCCAAAGTTATTCTTTGTTTTTCTTAATCTTCTCTTTCTATCAATCGAGCTGACAAAATTGTGACTGGAATCACCGGTCTATCTCCCTTAGCGGTTTCTACTTGCGCAATGGCATCGACGATATCCATTCCCTTAATTACTTCACCAAAAACTGTATAGTTTTGATCTAAATGAGCAGCACCTCCGATTGATTTGTAGACTTTTCTATGAGCTACAGGTATTTTGTATTTGCTAAAAGTATCGTAGGCTTTTTCAGCAATATCTTCCAGACTTTTTCTAACTTTTAAAATACTATCATACGAAACCTTGTTTTTGTATAACAAAGTTAGTTGATCCGCAATTTTTTGATTCTTTGGGTCCCTCAACACCTTATTATACAATCGCCATTTATTAATTCTACCTTCTGAAACATCCAATAAACTATCATTAAAAATTTTTCCTTGAATGATTGTAAACTGAGTACTACTAGACATTTGAAAAGGATTTTCGTCATCACCATTTCTTGCAGCATTGACTGCACCTCGTTTATGAAATAAGGTTTTATCAAACTCTGCTGGCACTAAATAAGGCAAATCATAGGGTTGGTTTTCATCATCAGGATTGGCCGTTTTTGTTCTTGGATCACCCGCTTGAATTAAAAATTTATTGATCACTCTATGAAAGTTAATACTATCGTAAAACTGATCTTTTACCAATTTAATAAAGTTGTCTCTATGCTTTGGAGTTTTGTCAGAAAGTCGAACAATTATTGATCCTTTGGATGTGATAAGTTCAACATCTTTGTTTCGATCATTTTCTCCCTGATTATTACAAGCAACCAAACTAATTAAAAGACCTAATAATAGTATTTTTTTCATATTTTATGTATTTAAAACTCGTTGCTAGGCTATTTCATTACTTCTAAAAGCTAAATCTTTCGAAACAATAAATGAATCAAATCTTTAAAATTTTCTATCTGGATTGAAGGGTGTCAAATCCAAGGATGTTTTTTTACCATTAATTATTTCTGACACTAATTTCCCAGTCGCAGGCCCAAGGCTCCAGCCCATCATGGCATGCCCTGTTGCAATGGTTAGATTAGGCACCTTAGTTGATTTTCCGATATAGGGAATACCATCAGGGGTACATGGACGCAAACCACAAACGGCTTCAGCCTTTTCTTCGGCCGTAATTTCTAAATCTGGATAATAGCGAGCCGCTGCTTTGGCTATCGCTTCCACACGAACTGGATTGATTTGATGATTGATTCCACCAATCTCCATCGTCCCTGCGAAACGGGTAAAACCGTTCATTGGCGTTACTGCAGCTTTCGCTTCACATAGTATAGCCGGAATGCTAATATTGGTCTCTCTTTTTACATTAATACAATAGCCTTTCCCTGCTTGTACTGGAATTTTTAAACCTAATTTTTTAGAAAGTAACGGGCTCCAGCTTCCTGCTGCTAAAACAAATTCATCTGCAGCAAAAGATTGTTTATCTGTTATAATTTTACGAATACCCTTTGCGTCGGTTTCTATATCGATGACGGTTTCATTTCCAAATATCTGAACCCCTTTAGACTTTAAATGAGCCAGCATTTGCGGCATAAACTCTGTGGGAGTCATATGAGCATCCGAATGAAAATAAACGGCTCCTTTGATATCTAAATTAAGATTTGGTTGCAAGGCCTCCACCTGTGTCTTTGTGAGCAGTTCTACTTCTAGACCTTCTTTAATTCCTCGTTGTCCCACAGCCCACTCTGCTTCTCCAACCTTATCGGTTTGATAAAACATCAACAAGCCTTTATGGTTGTAATTAAAATCAAACTCTTTCGAATCTTTTAGCGCCTGATATAAGTCTCTACCTAGCAGGTTAATGTCTTTGATAACAGGAATCGCCTGCTCTACTTTTTTAGGAGTTGCCGATTTTTTAAAAGCCCAAGCCCACTGCAAAAATTCATTATCTAAGCGAGGTTTAACATAGAAAGGGCTCGATGGATTAAACATCCATTTAAGTCCCTTACTAATCATCCCTGGGGCCGCCAAGGGGATAAAATGACTCGGGGTAATGTATCCCGCATTCACATAAGAGGCTCCACTGCTAAAATCAGATTTATCAATAACAACCACCTCACAGCCTTCTTTCTGAAGATAATAGGCAGAGCACAATCCGATGATTCCTCCACCAATAATGACAACTTTTTTACTCATCTTTACTTCCACTTAAAATTCCAAATTGGTTTCTTTTCTGCCAAATGTTCTATAAAATAATTCCACCTTTTTTTGGTGAAATAGGAATTGGTTTGACCTTGATATCCATGTCTTTGACTTGGCAAAATAAGCAAATCAAATTCCTTATCAGCCTTTACCAAAGCTTCCGCAAACTTAAAGGTTGCCGATGGATTTACATTTTCATCAATACCTCCGTGTACCAATAATAACTTCCCTTTTAAATTTTTTGCCATGGTAATATTAGACACTGCTTCATAGCTTTCATCTACTGGCCAACCCATATACATTTCTGGCCACCAAGCTTTTTCCATTCTAAAATCATGATCGGCAGAACTCGCTACCGCCACCTTATAAAAGTCTGGAAACGCAACCATGGCATGTCCAGCATCAAAACCTCCTGCTGAATGCCCAAATATACCCACCTTTTCACCATTAATCCAAGAATATTTAGTTGCCAAATACCGAATTGCCAATACATGGTCTTCTAGGTTATTGCCCATGTTTTTATAAGAAACATCATGAAAGGCTTTGGACCTCCCAGAGGTACCTAAACCATCTACCATGACAACAATAAAACCGAGTTCTGCAAGAGCTTGATTGGCTAGGGCTCTATCAAACGACTTTGGAAAAACTTGGGTATGAGGCCCGGTATAACTATGATCTATAATTGGATATTTTTTTGATGCATCGAAATTGCTTGGCTTCCAAATTGCTCCATAAATAGTTGTTTTTTGATCCTTTCCTAACAATTCAAAAACCTCAGGACTTTTCCAACCCCTTGCGGTTAATTCAGAAACATCTGCCTGCGTTAATTGCACTAATTCTTCTCCTGTTTCTGCAGATCTTAAAACGGTTTTCGTTGGTGTATTTACAGTTGAGTAACTATCAACAAAATAGGCTCCACTTGGAGCAAAATTAATATTATGATGGGTGTTTTCTGCAGTCAGTAAATGCACAGACCCTTTCAAGTCGGTTACATATAATTTTTGATGATAGGGATTGCTATTTTCTTCTTTTCCTGAAGCTAGAAAATAAATCAAGCCTTTGGCTTCGTCTATATATTTAATCTCATTGATATAATAATCGCCTTGAGTTAGTGCCTGTGTTTTTTGAGTATTTAAATCAAAAATATACAGTTGTTTCCAACCACTTCGCTCTGAAAAAAATAATAGTTTCTCTTGATTCTTTAGACGTCGATAACTAAAATTATCAACATTGGTATCATGTGCTTCTTTAATTAAAACTTGCTCTGTTTTATCTTGCAGATTCACCTGCTTTAAAAAATGTTTTTTATAGCCTCTTTCTGGATAATTGGCTAACAATACACCTGGTTTATCCGTCCATTGGGTCGATACAGAATTGATATGAGTACCTCTTGGAAGCTTTGTTTTTATCTCTTTTTTTGTAGAGACATCAAAAAACACAGGAACCACGTGAACCATGCTGGTGTCTCCTGGTGAACCTCTATAATAGGACAACAATTTTGGTTTGTACAAACTGTCTATGCTCCAATTTAACAGATACATTTTTTCTGCATTCCTATAGTCTACGATGCTGGTTGCGATGTATTTTGAATCTGGTGACCAGTCTACATAGAAATGCTGTGGTCTTTCTCCATTTTCTCCTTCCATGATATCATCCCAACCGTAATAACTTGCATATTCATAGCCTTTTTTACCGGCTGTTGATAATTGAAAACTTCTTTTGCTTCGTGTAGATTTAATAAAAAGGTTATAATCTTTTACAAAGGCAATCCACTTCCCATCTGGAGATAGCGCTTCATATGGATTGGTTAGCTTTGCCTTTTTTGCTTCTATTTTCTGAAGCACTTCGGTTTTTCCATGCCAGGTAAACTTTTGGCCCTTACTCATGAATGAAAGACCACCATTGGCTTCTCGTTCTATTCCCGAAATTGAAATTTCGTAAGGTTCTATTGTTGATTGTTGGGTTTTCGATAAAGCTATTGCTAATTTACTGTGGTCAAACAAGACTTCTACCTTTTGATTTTTAAAATCTACGGTTTGATATTGCCTTCCTTTTTTACTATAATCTATAAACCAAAATCCTGAACCATCTTGAAACCAATTCACAGAAGTCGTTAAATTGAATGCCGTTTTGTTTTGGTAATTGGCATACATAAAATCTACTGCCCGTTGATAGTCCTTTTCTGTAATTTCCTCCTTCGAGGGATTGCAAGCAAGCAGAATTAAAAAACTAAATAGTACTAATTGATATGCTTTCATAGGTTCTAATACGTATTAATAAGACTTTAAGAAATTTAAATCACTTGAAATCCAAAAGCGTACGGGTCATCTTCATCATCAATGATGATGGTATTATAGCCATACACCTTTGCCCACCCCTGAACACTTGGAACGATGGCTTTAAATCCTGCTAAGGTGGTTTCTTCTTCTACACAACCAATAAATTTACTTCCAATAAAACTTTCATGAATA
>CBFHUV010000031.1:0-19144 GCA_965659055.1 Polaribacter sp. | reverse complement strand
CTTGGAGTGCCAGGTAATAAATATGCCATATCGGCTCTCACTGATAAATTTGATGGAACATCGGTACTTACAAAGGGCAATTTATTGGCTAGTCTTGTAAACAGAGGGACCTCGGTCGAATAATCTAAATTCAATCCAAACATGGTGTTGTTTATAGGATCTTGTCCGTAGTTTGTTTTTTGGGTGATGGGCCTTTCATTCACGTTTAAAATAGTCCCACCTAGAATAAATTTATCCGAAAATCGATGCTCAATATCCAAGCCTAAAAAGGTTTTTCTTTGTTGATTAAATACGGCATTATTCTCTGTAGAAACATTTATTGGAACACCCGAAGCTTGCAATCCAGGATCTATTATCTGGACCTTTCCAAATTGATAGTCAACCACAAAATCTACCCCTTCTACCAATTGTCTTCCTCCAGCTGTAACCTTTACAGATCCCCTCGGGACATTGAATGAATTCAGCGAAATCCCTCCACTGTTTTCTGTTTTGGCATACCCTTTTAATAAAAACTTATCCTTACTCTGAAAGTTGTTTTTTGCTTGGGCTTTTGTATTGATATATAGTTCACTAAAAACATAGGTGTTTTGATCATTTGCTGCGGTTAACACATTTTTTAAATCATCTCCAAAAGGCTCTGCTTCTGGAAAAATAACGTAGCCTTTGTTAGAGTTGATAGTAATGTTTTCGACAAAATCAAAAAAGCCATCCCCCTCTGGGACTGTTATTAAACTTTGATTTAATTTGTCAAGATTGAATACTTGCAAAAGGGGTTTGTTGTTAATGTTGGGTGTGCTAGCGTTCTGTAAAGTGTTGGAAGGGATTCCAGTGGCATCATCCCTGTAAAGTACTTCAAACCGAAAGCCATTTTGACTGATTGGGAAAACCCCTAAGGCATAGATGTTTTTCATCATTAATCTCCATGTTGGAAACTGTTCTTCTATCCCTGCTCTTGTTCTTTTGGTTGTGATAATTTCACTTCGCAATAATTTCACGGCCAAATTACTAGGCGCAACAATACCATCATTGGAAAACTCTCCAACTTTATAGGAAGTTTTTGCACTTCCAACAACCGTATATTCGTAGGCAACGGCAAGGACTTCTCCTTCATTCAATTTTCTATTCAAAGAAATATATCCCAGCTGTGGATTATAAGTATATTCGCTTTCATTTAATTTTCTCGCATTCTGCAAAACAGAGTAGTCTGTTCCTTGTTTCATATTGAAACGGGCGCTCAAGGCATCATCTACCGTAGAAATATCTCGAATAGCCCCATTGGGCAACAACAAAGAAGCAATCTCGTTTGCCTCATTAGCAGGAATATTCTTACCCAAAACTGTTGGTGGGCTTGTTGGATTTACACTTTGGTTTACAAATACATTGGGATCTGACTCTCCAATATCTGCAAAAGCAACGATGTTCCGATAGTTTTCAGTGGTTGCATTTCTATTGGTGACCCACACCTCCAATCGGGTTATTTTTATGGGACTACTTATTAAAGGATAATTTTCTAAAGAGGTTTTATACTGATCTCTAAAATACTGAGATAAGAAAAAATGTCGATTTTCATCATAATCTGTAGCTCTCAATTCGAAAGGGTTTATATAAGCACCCGCTTGGGAAACGATATTCTTGCTTTCCGAATTTTGTTGAGAAATGACCGCAGTGACCGTTGTTTTTCCAAATTGCAGTTGGGTTTTTGCGCCAAACAGACTTTGAGCTCCATTAATCAAAGAGTTTTTGATAGGCATAGAAATATTACCCGCTTCAATTTTTCGAATAATATCGTCTTCAGTAGGTGTATACTCTAACTTAAAAATATTTTGAAAATCAAAAGAAGCTTGGGTATCATAATCTGCGGTTACCTTCAATCGATCACCAATTTTCGCAGTAATACTTGCTGTGATTTGTTGATCAAAATCAAAGGTAAAACTACTTCGATTGGCTTCGGATATTTGAGGGTTGTCTACATTCTGGTAAATTCCTCCTAATTTAACAGTAACACTACCTGTAGGAATTACTTCTACACTGTTACTTCCAAATATGGATTCAAAAAATTTCGAGTTCACATAATAGGTAGGTAGCAAGTTTTTCTGCACTTCTTCTGCTCCTTTCTTTTTGCTATTTAAGGCGTCTATTTTTTTTCTAAAATAACTTTTGACATCATTTTTAAGACGATAGGCTTGGTATTCCTTTAAAGACAAAAATTTAGGGTTCCCAATTTTATAAGATCCTATTTTTTCTTGAATGATGTATTTGTTTAAGCTCTTGTCAAAACGGACTTCTATAGAAGAAGGTTTGTTTAAAAAAAGACCTCCTTCCTGGTCGGCATTAAAGGAAAACCTCAGCTGAGGAACCGTGTCTTTTGAGATGGTGTCTTTTGCGGTAGTTTTGGTTTGTGAGTAGGAAGTCGTGGTTGCCAAAAATGCAACAAAGGCACAGCATAAAAACTTATGAAACTTCGCGTTTTTCAAATTTATTACAAACTTTTTAACGCCTTTTTAATTAAAAACTCAACCGTAGCATCACGATGTTCTTTTAAAATGGCATTGACTACTTTATCTGATTGTTTTCTAGGAATCCCTAATACTTCTAATGCAGATAACGCTTCTTCTTTGTTTGTATTGTTTTGTCCAACGGAAATAACGTCCATATCGAACGTTTTTAAGATTTTATCTTTTAAATCAATAATCACTCTTTGGGCTGTTTTTGCGCCAATCCCCTTAACTCCTTGAATTAACGCAATATTCTCAGACGCTATGGCCTGCTGAATCTCTTCTGAGCTCATAGACGACAACATGGTCCTTGCGATGCTCGGCCCAACTCCTGAAACAGAGATAAGCAATCGAAAAATCTCACGCTCTGTTTTGTCTATAAATCCATAGAGAGTATGAGCATCTTCTTTTACAGAAAGGTGCGCAAATAAAGTAATCGCCTCATCGTCTGACAATGCAGAAAAAGTTTGCAAAGAAATATGCAAGAGATACCCTACTCCATTGCAATCTACTACCACATATGTGGGTGTTTTCTCTACGAGTCTTCCCTTAATTTGAGTAATCATACCTTTTATTTTTAATGTTGCTCTTTTTGTTGAGCATCCACTACGGCAACCGCAGCCATATTTACCATTTCATCTACACTTGCACCTAATTGGATAATGTGTACTGGCTTCTTAAGTCCCATTAAAATTGGACCAATAGACTCTACTTCATCAACTTGTTTCATCAATTTATAGGTGATATTGGCAGCATCTAAGTTAGGGAAAATAAGCACATTTACATTTTTACCATTCAATTTCGAAAAAGGAAATTCTTTCGCAAGCATTTCTTTATTTAGGGCAAAATCAGCTTGGAGTTCTCCATCAATAACTACCTGAGGAAAATGTCTATGAATATAGGCAACTGCTTCTCGTATTTTTAAGGCGGATTCTGATTCAGAAGATCCAAAATTCGAAAAAGACAACATGGCTATATTGGGTTTTACTCCAAACATTCTCGCTAAGGAATAGGTTAACTGAGAAATTTTTGCCAAATCTTTTGCTGTGGGATTTATGTTGATGGTAGTATCTGCCAAAAACATCGGACCCTGCTTGGTTAGCATTAAATTGGCTGCAGCAACACGGGTAACCCCATTTGCTTTTTCAATCAATTCTAACATAGGCTTTACGACCGATGGGTAGGATCTAGAATAACCTGTAATTAAGGAATCTGCCTCACCAGAATTGACCATCATTGCAGCAAAATAATTTCGTTCTCTCATTATTTTTCTTGCCTGAAAGAGCGTAGTTCCTTTGCGTTGTCTTGTTCTCCAATAAATTTCTCCATAACGATTTCTTCGTTCTTCTTCTTCATCGGTCTTTGGATCTATAATAAGCACATCACCTGTAAATCCAATTTCTTCTTTTAATTCTAAAATGACTTCTCTTCTCCCTAAAAGGATAGGGAAACCTATTTTTTCGTCATATACTCGTTGTGCGGCTTTTAGAACATCTAGATGATCCGCTTCAGCAAACACAATACTCTTTGGTTTGTTTTTTGCTCTGTTGTGCAACATTCTGATTTCTTTACTACCTGTTCCAGAACGATCCATCAACTCTTCTTGATATTTCACCCAGTCGGTGATAGGTTCAAGGGCAACACCAGACTCGATGGCAGCTTTTGCTATGGCAGGAGGAATTTCATAAATCAATCTTGGATCAAATGGTTTTGGAATGATGTATTCTTTACCAAATGACAAACTAATCTCGTCATAAACGATATTCACTTGCTCTGGTACCGTTTTTTTAGCCAAGTCTGCCAAGGCATGTACTGCTGCCATTTTCATTTCTTCATTAATTTTAGTAGCCCTAACATCTAGAGCCCCTCTAAAGATGAATGGGAATCCAAGAACGTTATTTACTTGGTTAGGATGATCTGATCGCCCTGTTGCCATGATAATGTCTTTTCTTGTTGCCACAGCAACGTCGTATGAGATTTCAGGAACAGGATTTGCCATAGCAAATACTATCGGATCTTTCGCCATTGACAATAACATTGCCGGACTCACCACGTTTCCTTTAGACAAACCAATAAAGACATCGGCATTGTGCATGGCTTCCTCAAGTGTATGAATATCTTTATCAGTAGCAAATTCTTCTTTTTGCTCGTTTAAATTCTCACTGTCCTTTCTAATAACTCCTTTGCTATCGCACATCACAATGTTTTGCACCTGTGCTCCTAATTTTAAATAGAGTTTTGTACATGAAATGGCAGCAGCACCTGCCCCATTCACTACAATTTTAACATCTTCAATGTTTTTTCCTGCAATTTCTATGGCATTCTTCAAAGCAGCCGCAGATATAATTGCAGTTCCATGCTGATCATCATGCATTACTGGAATGTCTAATTCTTCTTTTAGGCGTCTCTCTATCTCAAAAGCTTCTGGGGCTTTAATATCCTCTAAATTAATACCTCCAAATGTGGGAGCGATAGCTTTAACGGTTTCTACAAACTTATCAACATCAGTAGCATCTATTTCTATGTCAAAAACATCAATATCTGCAAATATTTTAAAAAGTAAGGCTTTCCCTTCCATTACAGGTTTGGATGCCAAAGCACCAATATTCCCTAACCCCAAAACCGCCGTTCCGTTGGTTATAACCGCCACTAAATTACCCTTTGCAGTATATTTATACACATTGTTCGGGTCTTTTTCGATTTCCAAACAAGGTTCTGCTACCCCTGGTGAATACGCCAATGACAAATCATGTTGCGATGCATATTTTTTTGTAGGAACTACTTCTATCTTTCCTGGTTTTGGCTTTGCATGGTATATTAAAGCCTCGTGCCTTTTCCTAGAATCACTCATGGTCTATTCTGCTTTTTATGATTTACAAATATAGTGTTTTTTAGCAAGGTCCATGACCAATAATGCTGTCGTATTCCTAAAAATTGGATTCATTTTTTTTATTTTTTTCAAGGCAACCATTTCAATTTAAATTGCGTCTATTTGAAGGAGTTTTATATAAAGTTTATGAAAATATTAGTGCTTCTTTAACCTTATTTAAACAACTCCCTTTGATTTAATCCATAAATTTGTTGCTGTCAACTAACTTGAAACCCATGAAAAAAATTGCGCTACTTTTCTTAGTCTTTACCTCTACTGTTATATCGGCTCAGATTCGAGGAACTGTCGTTGATTCTGAAAACGAACCCCTGCCTTCTGTAAGTATCTATTTAGAAAACACCATTGCTGGCACAACTACTAATGATAGTGGAGAATATGAACTCCCAATAAAAGCTACAGGAAATTATACTGTAATATTTCAATTTTTAGGTTTTAAAACGGTTAAAAAAGAGATTTCCATTAAAAAACTACCTTATGTTTTAAATGTTAAAATGACGGAAGAGCAAATTGTTCTTGGAGAATTACAAATTAGTAGCAAAGAAAACTTGGCCAACAAAATCATCCGATCTGCCATCGCAAGTAAAAAGAAGAATCAAGAGAAACTAAAGAAATTTACAGCTGATTTTTATTCTCGAGGGCTATATAAAATAAAAAATGCCCCTAAAAAGATTTTAGGACAAGAAATTGGGGATCTTGGCGGAGGTCTTGATTCTACCAGAAGTGGAATCATATATCTATCAGAAACTGTTTCTAAAATTAGCTATGAAAGACCTTCAAGTTTTAAAGAACATATTGTTGCTTCTAAAGTGAGTGGAAGCGATAATGGAGTGAGTTTTAATCGTGCAGAAGATGTTAATTTTAACTTGTATGAAAACACCATTAACTTTGGTGCAGAGGTAATTTCTCCCTTGGCTAATTATGCCTTTGGCTATTATGATTACAAGTTGGTTGGAACTTTTTACGACAAATTGGGAAACCTTATCAATAAAATTGAATTGATTCCCAAGAGAGAAAACGATCGTGTTTTTAAAGGTTTCATATATATAGTAGAAGATGATTGGGCTATTTATGGGTCAGATATTTCGATAACTGGAACTCAAATTAATTTACCAATGGTCGATGTACTGCACTTTCAGCAAGAATATAATTTTGCCGCCTCAAACAATGCATGGGTGGTAATTTCTCAAATCATCGATTTTAAAATTGGTTTGTTTGGTTTTAAAATTGATGGTCGATTTACCTCCGCCTACACAAATTATAATTTTGCACCTATTTTTGACGCTGCTACCTTTGGAAAAGAAATTCTTTCCTTTGCTAAAGAAGCTACCGATAAAGATTCTCTTTATTGGAAATCGTTAAGGCCAGTTCCATTGACCAAAGAAGAAGTGACAGACTATAGCGTTAAAGACAGCATTAAAACCATCAGAAAATCAAAAGTCTATCTAGACTCTTTGGATAGGAAAAATAATAAGCCTGGGTTTGGTAATTTAATCTCAGGCTACAGCTTTCAAAATTCATATAAGAACTGGTCTCTTTCTGTAAGCTCTCCATTAACAGATTTAAATTTTAATACCGTTAAGGGCTGGAATTCAAGTATTGGAATCTCGTTTTTTAATCAAATAAATGAGCAAGGAAATTGGTACCGATTGTCTAGCAATTTTAATTATGGTTTCTCTGACGAACGACTTAGACCAACTGTAAGTTTTACTTATAAGTGGGACAATATAACCAGACCTATTTTAAGTTTCTCTGCAGGTGTTGAAACACCTCAATACAACGGGAAAAATCCAATTTCTGCTTTTTTAAACACGATTAGTTCTACCTATTTTGAAAGAAATTATTTAAAAATTTACGAAAAAACATTTGCAAACATTGGATTCTCTAGGGAGCTTTCAAGTGGCATTCGCTTTCAAACTTCCTTGGAGTACGCCGACAGAAAGCCCTTGGTAAACACCACAGATTACAGCACGAGAAACGTAGAAAATGTAAGTTATAGCTCTAATGATCCGCAAAATCCGTCCAATTTTACTCCAGCATTTACGCCCCATCATTTATGGACTTGGAGCATAGGCAGTACTATTAATTTTGGAACAAAATACCTGTCCTATCCAGACAGTAAAATAACCGTATACAATAATTCCTACCCATCTTTTTACTTGGAGTATCGTAAAACATTTGGTTCTGGAAATGAAAGTCTTCATTCTGATTTAATTTTTGGGCAAGCAACTCAAAGTTTTTCAATGGGTAACTTAGGAGGTTTTTCTTACCGACTTAAGGGAGGGCTTTTTCTAGAACAGAAAAACATTTCATTTATTGATTATGCCCATTTTAATGGAAATAAGCTAGCCGTTTCTCCATCGTCAAATCCTTTAGACCATTTTAATTTATTAGATTATTATGCCTATAGCACCAATGATAAATTTGCAGAATTTCATGGAGAACAGAACTTTAAAGGGTTTATCTTAAATAAGATTCCCTTGGTAAACCTACTAAATTTTCATTTGGTGGTTGGTGCCAAAGGCTTGCTAACGGGAGATCAGAAACCCTATACAGAGGCTTCTGTTGGACTTAGTAATATCGGTTGGGGCAAATGGCGTTTTCTGCGGGTAGATTATGTAATCTCCAAAGGAGGAATCAATCAAAAGCAAAATGGTTTTGTCTTTGGTTTAAGTTTGTTTAACTAACTTTGATGGATGAACATACAAGTTTTATTATTTGGAATTGCAGCGGATCTGCTTAAATCAGATTCCCTAGAAATTACCGTCAAAGAAAATTGTACAATTTATACCTTTAAAAAAGAGCTGTTAAAAAGGCATCCCAAACTATTGCATTTAGCAAGTTATGCTGTGGCAGTGAATGAGACCTATGCGGATGATGATGTAGTTCTAAAAGAAAACGATGTGGTTGCTTTAATTCCTCCTGTAAGTGGTGGATAGCCTATTTTAAATACTTTCTATCCATATAAAAAGTGCCAAATGGCAGAATGGAGCACAGAAGAATAAAGGCAAAATTTTTGCGATCCCATTGCATTTCGTTTTTAAGCATAAAAGCCAAAATAACATAAAGCATAAACAAAATACCATGTGGCATTCCCAGCATTTTTACATAGCTTGGATCCTCTCCAAAATATTTTACAGGAGTTGCAATAAACAACAATAGCAAATATGAAACTCCTTCTAAAAAACTGACAATTCTAAATATTTTCATCATAAAAACACGCTTCTGTTATTTGTGAAACAAAGATACATTTTGATTTACTATTTTTGCAAGAATCATGAGCAAAACATCCATAAAAATAACGGTAGAAACACTCAATTTACAAGAGTGTTATGATTTCGTAAGTGATCCAGCTTCTGGCGGAATTTCTGTTTTTGTTGGAACGGTTAGAAACCATAGTTTAGGGAAGGATGTTCTCCAATTAGATTTTACCTGCTACAGGCCTATGGCCCTAAAAGAAATGCAAAAAATTGCTAATACAGCTCTAAAGAACTTTGACATCGAAAAGATTGCGATTCATCATGCAGAAGGTCTTTTGCAAATAGGCGATGTTCCTGTAATCATAAGTGTAGGTGCAAAACATAGAAAGGCGGCATTTAAGGCCTGTGAATTTGCCATTGATCAATTAAAAGAAACGGTTCCAATTTGGAAAAAAGAACACTTCTCTGATGGAGAAGTATGGGTAAATGCACACCCTTAATAATTAGCAATACCTCCTTCTAAACTTAACAAAATTCCCTCCGGATATCGCTGTTTTAAAACCTGAACAGCTCGATAACTAGTGAGCCCTTTTTGACAAACAAAAACATACTTTTTGGAAGGGTCTACTTCTAAATTATCTAGTTGCGAAAGCATGACAATTTTCTCTAGTGGTAAGCTTGTTTTTAAGCCATCTAATACCCCTATTAAGATTGGTCTCGCTAAGGGTGGAGAGGTCAATGTTTTTTTTAATTCCTCAGCAGAAATTAACCAATCTGGATTCTGTATTTCGCAACTCGGATCGGAATAGGTTTCATTTTTAAAAATAGATTCAATAGCTTTTTTAGAAAATTTGTTAGGCACTTTAATCTTTAACTGAGAATTTTGAAGTGAATTTATCACCAACAATTGATTGATCAAGGGTTTTCCAATTCCTATAATTAATTTTAGCACTTCATTAACCTGCAAGGAAGCAATTAAACTTACAATGGCATTCATTGTTCCAGCTTCTTCGCAATTGGGAATGTCTATAGCCATTTCAGGAAAGGCATCTCTCAAATTTGCAGAAAAGGATTCGTCTTTTTGTTTGACGTTAAAACTAGCCACATAGCCATCAAACTTATACAAAGAACCATAAACCAATGGGGTGTTTTTAAGTACACTGGCGTCATTTAATAAATACTTCGTAGGCAAGGAATCGGTGGCATCAACTACCACATCAGCTTTAGCGATAAGCTCAAATACATTGAATTTACTGAGGGCCAATTTTGTAAAATTTACCTGAGTAAAAGGAGCTCTTTTTTTGATATAATTCGAAAGCGTTTCTGCTTTAGATTTTCCAACATCCTCTAAAGAAAAGAAAACTTGTCTGTGTAAATTACTAACCTCAATATTGTCAAAATCTACCAGATGAATTTTACCGATTCCACTAGCCGCCAATTGCACCGCTATAGATCCTCCTAATCCACCACAGCCAACCACCAAAACACCTGCGTTTTGGAGTTTTTCTTGACCAATTTCACCCAATTCAGCGAGGGTGGTTTGACGTTTAAAAAGTTCGTTTTTATTTATGCTTTTCATAATCATTTGTCCGTTCGAGCGCAGTCGGGAACTTAAATCTGTCGACTAAGCTCTAGGAGACATTTATAGATTCAATTCTTTCTTTACTGCCTCAAACTCTTCTGGCGTATTAATATTTTTGATAAAATGATCGTCGACCTCGACAATCTCTACCTCTGAATTGATTAACATTTTGCGAGGACAAGAATACCCTTGTGCTAAAAATTGCAATAAAATCGGATAGGCTTTAGGTTCATATATAGTAATTAAGGGCTCTACAAATTCTTCGCCTTTGCCTTTAATTGCTGTGGCAACTTTACTCGGATTTCTATGTTTTAATAACAATTGAATGATCTTATTATTTACAAAAGGAACATCTGTTGCCAAAACCAACCAAGCAGCATTTGGATCTTTTTGAAATGCAGAGCAAATACCTCCAAAAGGCCCAAGGTTTAAAAATGTATCTGAAATTTCATTTTCAATCTTTGTTGTTTTTCTTACAGAATAAAAAGTTTTAAGACCTTGATTTTCTAACAATTCTTTGGCAGCTTCTTTTTGTGGTTTTCCAAAATAACGCAATTGAGATTTGTCTTTTCCCATGCGAGTACTTTTACCTCCTACCAAAACCAAGCCTTTAATTGGAGCAATTTTTTCTTGTATAAGAGCATCTATCTGATTTGCAATTTTATCTAACTGGTCTAAAGTATAGCTCTTTAGATTTTTTATCTGCGGATATTTTTCTTCTAAAAACGAAAAAAAAGCCGTGTCTTTATTTTGTTTGATGACAAATTGTATACGATTTAATTGATCTAATCTTTTTAAAACTGAGGCCTCTTTTTCTGAATCTAAAATAAGGATTTGTTTTGCTGCCTGATAGTGGTTTCCATTGATAAAAACATAATCATACTGAGCAAATTGCATCCGTTGCACATACTTATTAATGCTCCCTGAAGTCGAAATTTGCAAATTTCCTTGATGATGAAAAGTGAATTCTGACACACTTGTTTTTTGTTGATCTTTTGCATGAGAAGCATCAAAATAGGCCAATTTGTAATTGGATAGTCGCTTTGAAATTTGTTGGACTAAATCTGAAATAACCGCACAATTTGCACCCACAATTGCAATTTCATTGGGGGCAAAATCATCATTATCTCTTCGAATTAAATTTGTATGTTTTGTGTGTTTAGCCATTATTAATATCAGATTTTCCACCTGTTTTTTGAACTAATTTAACTTCTTTTATTAGCATTGCTTGACTAATGCTTTTACACATATCATAAATAGTTAAACACGTAACACTAGCCCCTGTAAGAGCTTCCATTTCGACCCCAGTTTTTCCTTCAATTGTTACTTTGCAAAGAACTTCGATGTTTTCTGTATCTATTATATTGATATCAATATCGACTCCATTAATTAATAAGGGATGACACATTGGAATCAATTCAGCGGTTTTCTTCACTGCCTGAATTCCTGCGATAATGGCCGTTTGAAAGACAGGTCCCTTTTTAGTAAGCAGTTCGTCATTGCCAAAAAGAGCAATGATCTCTTTCCCTAAAAACATATTTGCTTTGGCAATAGCGGTTCTTTTGGTAATTTTCTTTTCAGAAACGTTTACCATTTTAGGGTTGTTATCCTTGTTGATGTGGGAAAATTCGTTCATACTCTCTGTTTTATGTTGTCAACACAAATTTGTTCATTCTTTAAAAATTCACTCGAATTGACGCATTAAAATCTTGTCACTTCGAGTGATTTTCGATTTTATGAGAAAATTGTATCGAGAAGTCATTTAAACTTCTTGTTTGCTAAATTAGAAAGTTTTTCATTTTCATCATTAATCAAAGCTTCTTTTTTAGTTATAGACCAATTTTTAAGTTTCTTTTTTGTTTCAATGGCAATTTCAACATTTGTGAATTCAGCATTAAAAACTATAATTAGCGATAGCGAATTATTGGAAATACCTCTCCACTTTTAAATGCTGTTGTCTCTTTTGGCAATTGAATAAACGCGTCAGCATTAACCAAACTGGCTAAATCTCCTGAGCCGTTTCCAGTAATAGGTGTTGCAATTAAATGACCATATCTAGAACTTAGTTTCACTTGTAAAAAGTAAGTTAAATTAGGTTTAAACACAACATCCTCTGATAAAATTGCAGTTTCTTCTTGCTTTTCAATGCCAATAGATTTGAAATACCAAGGATAAAAATAGACCAAACAATTGACAAAGGTTGATATGGGGTTTCCAGGAAAAGCAAACACTTTACAAGATTTCGTCTGGCCAAACCAAAAAGGCTTTCCAGGTCTTTGAGCTACCTGATGAAATAATTTTACAACACCTAGTTCTTCTAGAACTTCAGGAAGGTAGTCGAATTTACCTTTACTCACTGCGCCACTAAATAACAAAACATCATAGCTTTGTAAATAGGTTTTTATACGTTGTTTCAGAAGTTGCTTATCATCTTGAATATGCTCTGTTTCTGAAGGAATTTCTAACTTTTCTAATAAGGAAACTAAAGTAAACACATTGCTTCTTCTAATTTGATACGCTAGGGGAGTTTCCGCTACTCCTACCAGTTCATCTCCTGTAGAGACGATCATCACTTTGGGTTGTTTAGCAACTTTTACTATTGATTTTCCCGCCGTGGCAAATACGCCAATTTCTGCTGAAGATATGGTCTTTCCCTTAGCAATTAGCAAATCACCTACCTTTGCATCTTTTCCTTTTTGATGAATGTTTTGGTTTTGAAGTATGACGTCAATCGCTATAATCGCTTCTCCATTTTCTATAAGAATGTCTTCATACGGAACTACAGCATTCGTGTTTATAGGAAGCATGGCGCCCGTCATTACTTCGATACAATTTTTCGAATTTTGAAGTGCAATTTGAGCACTTCCTGCCGGCTGAATTCCTTCAATCGGAAAGCTTTTTTGGCCGTTTTGGAATTGTTCAGAATTGATGGCAATTCCATCCATAGAAACTCTGTTGAAAGGAGGGAAATCTCTATCAGCCTTTATCTCTTCTTTTAAAATTCTCCCAACAGATTGGATAAAAGGAATCTCTTCAACACCAAAATTTTGGGTAGAATTTAAAATAGTTTGTAAAGCTTCTTCTACTGAAATCATTTTCTTTATCCTTCCCAACTCGATTGGGAATCTGTTTTTAGTTTTTATGGATTCCTGCCTACGCAGGAATGACATTTACTTAAGCTTTTTCTTCTAAAACAATAATAATTAAGACCTCTCGACTTGCTTCGCAAGGTGTCTTCGTTTAAAACATATTTTAAACTCAACAATGTTCGAGGTGACATTGTCACATTATTCAATTAATTCATTTTTACATTGAATTACCCTCCAATAGTACTCATGCTCTCAGAAACCGATCCTTTGGTTCTATTTGCTTCTGCCACAAAACCATTTTCTGGTTTTTCCTTTACCAAAGATAAAAACAGCTTTTTTAGATCCTCATTACTCGCTCCATTACGTAAAAAATCTCTCAGATTAAACACCCCATCATCAAACAAACAATTTTTAAAGGTCCCGGTTGATGTAATCCGAATGCGATTGCAGTTGTTGCAAATCGTTCTGGTAAATGCAGGAATAATACCCACAGACCCTAAGTGATTCTCAATCGAAAAATTGCGCGATGTTGATGATTTTTCAGATTGAATTTCAGAAACTTGAAATTCAGATTTTATTTCACCGAGTATCTTATTATAATTCCAAGATTCTTGCATTTCACGTTGTCCTTTTCCGTTGAAAGGCATTTCTTCAATAAAACGAACCGAGATATCTTTGTCTTTTGTTAATCTCACAAAATCTAAAATCTCATTGGTGTTGATACCAGATTGTACGACGATATTTAGTTTTAAATTCATGCTGCTTTTTTCCAAAGCTTCCATGGTCTTATACACCTCATTAAATGCATTTCTGCGCGTAATCTCATTAAACTTATCGGCTTTTAAACTATCAATACTTAAATTGATGTTTTTTACTTTTTTAAGATTCTCTAGGGTTTCAATATGCTTGTAAATCAAGGCCCCATTTGTGGTAATATTAATATCCTCTAACAAATCATTAAATGAGAGCATTTCTAAAAATCCTATAAAATCTTTTCTTACAAAAGGCTCCCCACCTGTCAATCGAATTTTACGAACACCCAATTCTGTTAAGACTCGAATTATTCGATACATTTCTTTATAACTCAACAATTCTTCTTTCGCAACAATTTCTATTCCATGAGCTGGCATACAATATTGACATCGAAGATTGCAACGATCAGTCACTGCTAATCGAACATAATCAATTTGTCTTCCGAAACTGTCTATTAAATTGCTCATTAAAATGGAACTAAATCAGGTTGTAAAATCTGCTGTTTGGCAACAGAGTCACTAAATATATTTATAGAATAATGTGCACTCAAGAGTTCTTTAAAATTTGTCTTTAGTTCTGGAAACTCTTGAATAAAATCGGTGAAATTATTAGCGCCTGACTTCTCCATAAACCCCCCTAAAACTTTAATAGAGGCATGCGTAACAGTAAGATTAAATTTATTTTTAGCTAGATGTTTCACCGCAAAAGCAAACAATTGACTGCGATACATTTCGAAAGCTTTTTGAGATCCATATCTATGTATGTACATCCAAGCCAATCTTAAATGTGCCTCATGACTAAACCAAAGTGGGTTAAAAACTCCATTGGTAAATTGAGTTTCAAATTCTAAATCTGATAAAGTCCAATGTTCTTCCATTAATGTGGCAAATGTTTACTTAATAAACCATAAAAAAGAGCGCCCAAAATGGCGCCAAAAAGCACTACTACAACAGCAAGTGATCCGTGACCTAACAAAACAAATATTGGGCCTGCACAGACTCCAGAAAGTGCCCATCCAAGACCAAAAATTATTCCTCCCCCAAGGGTTCTTATAGTTCCCTTGTTCTTTTCTTTTACAGAAATTTGTTTCCCTTCTGAATTCTTAATTTTTCCTGTTTTGAAGAGTTGCATAAAGATCATGCTAATAAAAATAGCGCTCCCTATTATCCCGTACATATGGAATGACTGAAACTTAAACATCTCATAAATTCGATACCAAGAAACAACTTCTGACTTGCTTAAAATGATGCCAAATAAGATCCCTATGAATAAAAATTTTAGATATTTCATGCTTAAAAAATTAAAGGAATTAAAAACCAAACCATTATCAAGCCCCCTATAAAAAACCCAATAGTTGCTAATAAAGAAGGCAATTGAAAACTACTGATTCCTGTAATTGTATGTCCAGAAGTACAGCCTCCAGCATATCTGGAGCCAAAGCCGACCAAGATCCCCGAAACCAATAAAATAAAAAAGCCTTTAAACGTTAGCAATTGTTCCATGCTAAAAATTTCTGATGGAAGATAAGAGCTCCCTGCATCCTTAAACCCCATTTCATTCAATTCATTTACAATTACTGGCTGTAATTGAATGGTTTCTGAAGGCATTAAAAAGTGATACGAAATAAAGCCACCAATGGCAATTCCTAAAACAAATAAAAGACTCCATGACCGATCTTTCCAATTTGTTTTGAAATAATCAGAAAATCTTCCAGCTCCCCCCAAGGTGCAAAAAGTTTCTAAATTTGTAGATACTCCAAAGTTTTTTCCAAAATAAAAAATCAAAAAAAGTACTAGCGCAATTCCTGGGCCAGATACATACCAAGGCCAAGCCTGTGTAATAAACTCCATATTAATCTAATTTTTTTTGAATATAGTTCATAATCATTTTTGTAGCCCCAACATTATTTTGGATAAATTCTTGATTAATTTTTCCAAGTTGGGTTCTATAAAACTCATCTTTTTGTAATAATGTAAAGGTAGTTGAAAAAGTTTCTTGATCTGAAACCACCAAACAACTTTTTAAAGCAACCAAGTCCACAACCTCCTTGTATTTTTCATAAACTGGGCCAATAACAATGGGTATTCCAAAAGTGGCTGGCTCTAAAATATTGTGCACTCCACCTTTCCCGAGGCCCCCTCCGACATAAGCCATATTCGCTACCGAATAAATTTTTGTCAACAAGCCAATGTGATCTACAATGAGTACTTGAAATTCTGATAAATTTTTACCGGCCTTTGACGAGTACAAAACTGTACTTTTTTGAATGGCCTTTTGCAAATTTTCAACGTCTTTAGTAACAATATTGTGCGGTGCAATTATAAATTTAGTGTTTGGTAAGGCATCATTATTAATATAGTCTACTAAGAATTCTTCATCCTCCTTCCACGTGCTTCCTGCCACAATGGTGTATTGTTGATCTTGAAATTCAGTGATAAAATCTAAGTGATTATCCTGTTTTAAAATTGCATGTACCCGATCAAATCGAGTATCCCCAGAAACTGAAATGTTGTTTAATTTTAACTTTTTTAATAATTCATTAGAAGAATCATCCTGTAGAAAGAAATAATCAAAAGTTTTTAAGGCGCCGCGCATAAAACCTCCATAATATTTAAAAAAGATTTGATTTTTTCTAAAAATTCCTGAGATTAAAATAGTTGGAATATTTCTTTTCTTTAGTCCTAGTAAAAAATTAGGCCAAAATTCATACTTGATAAAAACGGCCATTTTAGGGTTAACTAGGTCTAAAAAGCGCTGTACATTATTCTCTGTATCAAGCGGCAGATAACAAACTACATCTGCTAATTCATACTCTTTTCTAACTTCATAACCAGAAGGAGAGAAAAAACTAAGAACGATCTTATAATTTGGATACTTTTCTTTAAATGATTCTATAACCGGTCTTCCCTGCTCAAATTCTCCTAGCGAAGCGGCGTGAAACCAAATCGTGTTTTCTGAATCCTTTAATGCAGCAAGATTGGCAAAGGTTTGTTTTCTACCCTGCATAAAAAGCCTTATTTTTTTATGAAATAGAGCAATTATTGACAGTACAAATGCCGCAATAAAAAGAATGAAATTGTAGACAACCCTCATAAGGTAAAGGTACAAAATTGCAGCGAGTGGCAATACCAGTTAAATTCTAAAAACTTCTAAACACAAAAAACTCCCAAGCTAAAAGCTTAGGAGTTTCTATACATTAAATCCATTTCTACTACACCTCAAAAGGCTCTACAGAAACATATGATTTATTATCTCTCTTCTTTTGAAACTGCACTACACCATCAACTTTAGCATGTAAAGTATGGTCTTTCCCCATATATACATTCTCTCCTGGGTTATGCGTGGTTCCTCTTTGACGAACAATAATGTTTCCTGCAATTGCAGCTTGTCCTCCAAATATTTTAACTCCTAGACGTTTCGATTCTGATTCTCTACCATTCTTCGAACTACCTACTCCTTTTTTATGTGCCATGATATTATGGTTTTAAAATTGAAATTCTTACTTAGTTAGTGCTTCAATTAGTTCTGCTTTCTTTAAAGAAGTATATCCTGAGATACCTTCCTCTTTAGCCAAAGCTTTTAATTCTGCAACTGTCATTGAACTTAAGTCATTCGAAGCGCTAACTTCTTTTACCTCAGCTTTAGGAGCAGCTTCTTTCTTAGGTTCAGCTTTTAAAGCTGATTTCTTAGCACCAGATGCCGCGATAGATTCAATTTGAATCTCGCTCAAATACTGACGATGTCCATTTTTCTTTTTGTAACCTTTTCTACGTTTCTTCTTGAAAACGATTACTTTATCACCTTTTAAGTGACCTAAAATCTTAGCCGTTACTGCGGCTCCTTCTATAGCTGGGGCGCCAATAGTTACATTTCCATTATCTCCAACTAAAAGAACATTATCAAAAGTTACTTTTGATCCTTCTTCTCCTTGTAAACGATGAACGTAAACCTTTTGGTCTTTTGCTACTTTAAACTGCTGCCCTGCTATCTCTACGATTGCGTACATACTATTTGTTTTGCGTATTAATACTTTATGAATGCATCTTCTTAATGAAAATGCGGGTGCAAATATACATTTTTATTGTGAAATTACAATTTTTCTAAAAAGTAATTTTTTTTCTAATTTTATCGCCCTCAAGCCTTTACAAATGAATGACTCTTAAGGTCTTATTTTGCTTTATTGCTCAAATACACTCCACCCAAAATAATAAAACCAGCAAAAAGTTGAATTAGGCTTAAGTGCTCTCCATCCAAAAGACCCCACATAACCGCTACTATTGGAATTAAATAGGTAACGGAAGAAGCAAAAAGTGGATTTGCTAAATGCACCATTTTATTATATAAAACCTTTGCAATACCAGTACCTAAAACCGCCAAGATTGTCAAATAACCCAATGATTGCACTTGTGCTGGTTTGTATTCATAGTCTGTGAAAAAACCTGTTGATGCGAGCACAATTAAAGCCGGCAAAAACAAGATTAAAAAATTACCAACAACGATGCTCAGTGCACTAAGATCATGTAAATACTTCTTTACCATATTTACGTTAAAGGCATATCCCACTGAGGCGATTATAATTAAAATTGCGGAAGTATAATTTTGGTTTGGATGCAATTCTGCTCCGTTTAAAATTAGAATTACAGTACCGATCAATCCAATAAAGACCCCTATTAATTGGCCTCTTTTAAAACGAAATCCAAAAAACCATGCGCCAAAAAGTAAAGTGTTAAAGGGTGTAAGTGAATTTAAAATCGAAACGATAGAACTATCAATCCCTTTCACAGCAAAAGCAAACAAGAATACAGGGAAAAAAGTCCCTAGAAAAGCGGTTAGAAAAACAAACTTCCAATGCCTTTTTTGTATTTTTTTAATGCTTTTAAACCCAATTAGAAATAGAAAAACAGCCGAAATCAACATTCTCAAAGCTCCTAATTGAATCGGAGTGACCCCAACGAGTGCCTTTTTCATCAAAATAAATGAGCTACCCCACACCATCGCGAGGATACCAAGGTAAAACCATTTTTGATAGGCAACTTTCATACGATAACTTGTTTTAGTCGATGCAAAAATCGGTCAAAATTACTGTTTTAAAACAATAAATTGATAACTTTGTACTATCTAAAAATAAGATCTTTCAA
>CBFHUV010000030.1:0-19374 GCA_965659055.1 Polaribacter sp. | reverse complement strand
TCTCAACTCAAATTCAACTTGGAGTAATTGGGCCAAGCAGCAAAGCAGAGGAGCTTCAAAACTTCATCCACAGTATTTATAAATTTCCTGAGGCTGTGGGGTGGAAGTATCAAATTAAAGAAGCACTCGTTCTCAACCTAAATATAAATTATCTCCATTTTTTAAGCAGGAGCAGTTCAGCTAATTTTGACATTAGCGCATTGAGCTCCTTGCGATTAGGTACCTTATTTACAGACATTTCTGCTGGAATTTATTTGAGGTACGGGTTTAAATCTTTGCAGAAGAATTATGAAAGCATTGCTTTTCAATCATCAATTTCTCGCAGCAAACTAATGTCTAAAGAATCTTTTGTTTTTATCAAGCCTATGATTGGTTATTATGCCTATGATGCTACCGTTCAAGGTAGTTTTTTAAACTCAAGTAGTCCTATTGTGTTTGATACGAGTCCTTTACAATTCAGTCTTGATATTGGCTATAAATATGCAGCAAAAAGATTCAATTATGGATATACATTTCATTGGTATACCAAAAAAGTAGAGAATGATAAAATTGCTCCAACCAACAATTATGGAAGTATTTCTATTGGGTATAATTTTAATTAGTCAATAAAAACTTCATCTTTAAATCCTATTAAGTAAAGACGCTCCTGTGCCCTGGTTATAGCTGTATATAGCCACCTTAGATAAGCTGTATTAATGCCATCAGCTAAATAGGGTTGCTCTATAAATACGGTTTTCCACTGCCCTCCTTGAGATTTATGGCAAGTCATTGCATAGGAAAATTTAATCTGTAATGCATTGAAAAACGGATTGTTTTTAATAGCTAGCAATTGTTTGAATTTCGAGCTTTCATGAGCATAATCTTCTTTTACAGCTTGGTATAAAGCATTGGATTGCTCATAACTAAGAGAGGGCTGTTCGCTCGTTAAGGTATCCAAAAGAAGCACAGTTTCAAAGGATGGTTGGTTAGGATAATCGATCATTCGAAGTTCCACTTCGGCAAACTTAAACCCATACAATTCCTTTATGCTGTTAAGTCTCTGAACTTCACAAATATCACCATTGGCAATAAATCCTGCATCAGAAGTCTCTTTTAGCCAAAAATAATTGTTTTTTACCACCATCACGAAATCACCGGCCGAAATTTCATTTTCTTGACCTCTAATTCGGGTTCTAATTTGCTCATTATACATATTGGCTCTTTTATTCGAACGAACAATGAATGCTGTATCTTCTACTCCATTATTATCATATGAGCTATGAATAGCGTCCTCAATATCATATCCATCAATTAACCGAATGATATCTGGATATTTCAAATCAAATTGAAGTGAGGTTGCATTGTTTTCAATTAATAAACGCAAATGAGTGGCATTGGCCAAAATACCAGAGTCCTCATGTTGTCTCATTACTTCATCCAACTCTAATTCTGTGACCTCTTTGTCATAGGAGTTTTGTAAAGTTTCTCTTTCCAATGCCGGACTAACATTCAGCTTAACTGGCGGCAACTGTGCAGTATCCCCAATAAAAATTACCTTACAGTTTTTTCCTGAATACACATATTGCAGCAAATCATCCAAAAGAGATCCTCCAGACTCAAATAAATTAAGTTTATTACTATTGTCTGGAATCATGGAGGCTTCGTCGATAATAAAAATTGTATTGGTATGTTTATTGGGTTGTTTTACAAAATCTATAGAACCATTGCTTTGCTTTTTAGGAAAATAAATTTTTTTATGAATGGTAAAGGCCTGCTTATTCGCATAGATAGAAATTACTTTCGCAGCTCTTCCTGTTGGGGCCAACAAGACGAATTTGGTGTTAATTTTCCACAATGAATTAACAACAGTACTTATAATAGTCGTTTTACCCGTTCCTGCATAGCCTTTTAATAAAAATAAGGCACGATTATTGCCGTCAAAGATAAAATCAGACAGTTTTAGCAATAATTTATTTTGCTTAGTTGTAGGATCAAAAGGGAACTTATTTAGAAGCTCCTTATAGAATTCTGTAGCTGTTTTTATCATAGAAAAAGAAAAATCAAAGATAGGAATTGATTTATGCTTAAAAGTTTTTATGATTAAAAAAAAATTGTAGATTTGCGAATATTCATTTAAAAACTATACTAATGTTAATTACTATTATTGCTGCTATTGTTATTGCCGCTGTGCTTGCATTTTTTATTGTAAAATACTTGCCACTAAAACTTAAACCTTTGGTTTCAATCATTTTGCTTGTTTTAGCAGGATTTTTAACTTGGAAAATCTATGATGGTGTAATGAAGCCTATCAACTTTAACAAAGAAAAAAAAGTAATTTACACGAGAGTCATTAATCAGCTAAAAATGATTAGAGATGCCCAAATTGCTCATAAAGACGTAACTGGACAGTACACGAAAGATATGGATGGCCTAATTAAATTCATTGATACTGCAAAAAGAGCAATCACTCAAACCGTCAACGTTGTAGAAAAAGTAAATAAAGGAACGAAATGGCAACCAATTATGGTAGATGTAGATAAAAGGGTTACTGATACTATTGGTTATGAGCCTGTGATTTCAAGGTTTGTTGGAAGAGATTACAAGAACATGTTCAATGTTCCAGGTACTAACGAAAAGTTTACCATTGAATTAGGTAGTGTAGAAAAAGTACAAGGCTTAATTGTTCCTGCATTTGAAGCAAAAGTTGCTAAAGACATTATCCTTAAAGGAATGGATGCCTCTTTAATAAAGGTAGAAAAAGAAGTTCTTTCTACTGATGAAATTAGAGGAGCCTATGTTTCTGTTGGATCATTAACAGAAGTATCAACTGGGGGTAACTGGCCACCATCTTATGATAACAAAGGAGAACGTGCTGCAAATAAAGATTAGTAACATATCAAAAGTTAATTATAGAAAGAATCTATCCATCCAATTTAGTTTGGATGGATTTTCTTTTTGTATCTCTAACATAGCAACCAAAGAGATTCATCATTATGAAAGTCATCCCTTTAAAGATTCTTGCGAAAATCCAGAGGAGCTCTTAACAAAAATTGAAGAAGTTGTAGCATCTGCTACCCTATTAAATCAAGAGTTTGAATCTGTAGTTCTTATCCATCAAAACAATTTGGCTACCTTAGTTCCAACTCCTTTATTTGAAGATCAAAATCTTGAAAGCTATTTAAAATTCAGTATTAAAACCTTTTCAACCGATTTTATAGCTTTTGATACTCTCGAGCAAGTTGCTATTAAAAATGTCTATATTCCTTATGTGAATATTAATAATTTCTTTTTTCAAAAATATGGCGCCTTTGAATACAAACACCAGTCAACGGTTTTAATTGATAAATTAATTCTTCAAGCAAAGAATACCCAACAGGATCATTTTTATGTACATATAGAAAAAAACCAGATGGATATTGTCGTGTTAAAAAAAGGACAACTAGAATTGTATAATTCATTTTCATATGCAACCAAAGAAGATGTTTTGTATTATATCTTGTTTACTGCTGAGCAATTAAGCCTAAATCCTGAAGAATTTGAATTGTGTTTTACAGGTTGGATAGACCTCGATTCTGAATTGTATACATTTGCTTATGAATATATACGAAACATTTCATTTTTAAAGGTTTCTAATGTATTATTTGAGCAAAATAATAGCATAAACACGCATCATTACTTCATTTCTATCCCTTAAATTATGCGCATCATATCTGGAAAATATAAAGGACGTAAATTAACCGCTCCAAAAAACCTACCAGTAAGACCCACTACAGATATGGCCAAGGAGTCCTTGTTTAATATCCTTAACAACCACTTTTATTTTGATGCTGTTTCTGTAATGGATTTATTCTCGGGAACAGGGAATATAAGCTTTGAATTTGCTTCAAGAGGTACTAAAGAGATTTACAGTGTAGACCAGCATTTCGCTTGTATAAAATACATCAATCAAATAAACAAAGAATTTGATTTTAATATTAGCACCTTTAAAAGTGATGTGTATGCTTTTTTAGGAAAAACTTCGCTGAAAGCGACTATTATATTTGCAGATCCACCCTATGATTTTGAGACTGCTAAATTCTCAAAAATTGCAGATTTGATCTTTGAAAGAAACCTTTTGGAGGAAGATGGATTGTTGATCATTGAACATTCCAAACAAACAGATTTATCTAGTCATCCTCAGTTTGCTTATGATAAAAAATACGGAGGAAATGTTTTTAGCTTTTTTGAATATAACACCTAACTTTAAAGGAATTCATATGAAAAAACAATTGGCATTTCTAGTATTCAGCTTTTTCATTGTATTTAATAGTCAATGTTATGCACAGGAAATCCCTAAAGATGAGCGTTTGGCTTGGTTTAAAGATGCAAAATTCGGCATTTTTATACATTGGGGAATCTATGCAGTGAATGGAATTGATGAATCCTGGTCTTTTTATAATAATTATATTTCATATAATGACTATATGAAACAATTATCAGGTTTCAACGCTAAAAATTACGACGCTGCCGCTTGGGCTAGTCTTATTAAAGAAAGTGGTGCTAAGTATACAGTTATCACGACTAAGCATCATGATGGTGTTGCTCTTTGGAACACCAAACAAGGTGATTTAAGTGTTGTAAAACAAACTCCTGCTAAAAAAGATTTGATAACTCCATTCGTAAAAGCCATTCGAAAGGAAGGTTTAAAAATTGGATTGTACTATTCATTACTTGATTGGTCTCATCCTAATTACCCTAATTTTACTAGAAATACGCAACGCTATAAAGAAGATTCAAAACGATGGGCTTCCTTTAGTAAATTTAATTTTGGTCAATTAGAAGAACTAACCACATTTAATCCAGACTTGTATTGGTTCGATGGCGATTGGGAACAATCCGCTACTCAATGGAAAGCCAAAGAAATTAGAGAGCTACTCTTAAAAAATACACCAAAAACTATTATCAATTCTAGATTGCAAGGCTATGGTGACTACGCAACCCCAGAACAAGGCGTTCCTGTTTCGAAGCCTTTAAACCCTTATTGGGAATTATGTCTAACAATGAATGACTCTTGGGGGTATCAGCCAAATGACCACAATTACAAGACAGTGAATCAACTCATTCGTATTTTAGTTGATTGTATTAGCTTAGGCGGGAACCTACTCTTAGACATCTCCCCAAGGCCTGATGGGACTATTCCTGATGAACAGGTAAACATCCTTAAAGGAATTGGTAGATGGACCAACAAACACAAAGAAGCCATTTATGGAACTCGAGCCGGAATTCCACATGGACATTTTAACGGGTATACCGCGCTTTCAAAGGACCAAACGGTATTGTATTTATATGTAGATAATAAACCTAATGGTCCACTTTTAATTAAAGGTTTAAAAAACAAGGTAAACAGAGTTTGGGTAGTCGGAAACGGAACGAAATTAACGCATAAAGTAGTAGGTAAACCTTATTGGAGTTCTGTTCCAGGTTTATTATATATAGATGTTCCAGAAGAAGTACAAGACAAAGAAGTAACTGTAATTGCGGTCTTATTAGACGGAAAAGTTTCACTTTATAAAGAAAAGGGAGAAGTCATTGAAAGCAATTAAGCTTTCAGCATTGAAAAAAGATAACTGGCTAACACAAATGTTAACACGAAAACAATAATTGCAATAATATATTCCTTTTTTAACTTCATTCTAAAGTAAAGAATTGATGATTTCACCAATTGAAATTCCTTCTGCTTCTGCTTTGTAATTTTTTACCACTCTATGTGATAAAATAGGATGAGCCACAGCTTTTACATCTTCGATGTCTGGTGAATATTTACCCATCATTGCCGCATGAGCCTTAGCCGCTAATATTAGGTTTTGTGAAGCTCTTGGTCCTGCACCCCAATCCACATAAGTCTTAATGAAATCTGTAGCTTCTGCACTTTTAGGTCTTGTTTTTCCAATTAATTTTACTGCATATTCGACAACATTGTCAGCGACAGGAATCTTACGAATCAACTGTTGAATTTCTAAGATTTCTGAACCTGTAAACAACGCTGATACTTTTTGAATCAAATTTGAAGTCGTATTTTTTACCACCGAAACTTCTTCCTCAAAACTAGGATACTCTAAATGAATCGAAAACATAAAACGATCTAATTGAGCCTCTGGTAATGGATAGGTTCCTTCCTGCTCAATAGGATTTTGAGTTGCTAATACATAAAATGGTAGATCCAAAGGATATTGATGTCCAGCGACTGTTACCGAACGCTCCTGCATCGCCTCTAATAAAGCTGCTTGTGTTTTTGGCGGGGTTCTATTAATCTCATCTGCCAAAATTATATTACTAAATATAGGGCCTTTGATAAAGCTAAATTTTCTATGTTCATCAAGAATTTCACTTCCTAAAATATCTGATGGCATTAAATCTGGAGTAAACTGAATTCTTTTAAATTGCAGCCCTAGTACATCAGAAATTGTATTCACCAATAAGGTCTTTGCTAAACCTGGCACTCCTATCAGCAAAGAATGTCCCCCACAATAAACAGAGAGCAACACAAAATTTACAGCAGCTTCTTGTCCTACTATTACTTTGGCTATTTCCTTTTTTAATTGCTTGGTCTTATCGACTAAGTTATTTACAGCAGCAAGATCAGACATAAACTAGTTTATTTCCTTTTTCCAGTTTTTATCGAAGCTACACTTTCTGAATTTATCACTAATTTTAATATAGGTGTCTTCAATTTTGCCTTTCGCCCATTTTGTGATGTTTTCTTCTTTTTTCTTTTGCAAAGCTAATTTTTGAATTTTCACATAGTCATCAACCAAATCTGCAACATGGGTGTTCGTTCTATCCTTCATTACAATAATTTTAAACATTTTTTCTCCTCCTTGAGTTTCGTCATAGAAAGGATCAGAAATATCATCTTTTTGTAAATTACTTATTCTAGCGTATAAGGTTGGATCCATTCTTGTCAAGTCAAACTTAGTCTCGTTGGTTTGAGCGTTTAAAATGATTCCTTGATTGAACTTCGTTTCTTTATCTTCTGAATATTTTAATACTGCTTCTTCAAAAGTTATCTTCTTATCCAAAATTTCTTTTCGTATATCTTCTACTTTTTTCTGAGTTTCCTTTAAGGTTGATTCTGGAATATTCGGCTGCATTAAGATATGAGAAACAACTCTTTGATTTCCTTTAATTTCATGCAATTGAATAATGTGATATCCAAAATCTGATTTGAACGGTTCTGAAACTTGACCAAGATCTAAAGAAAAAGCAACTTCTTTAAATTCTTTTATAAATGAACTTTCTTTGGTTATTGTATACTGGCCTCCATTTTGAGTCACCCCAGGATCATCAGAATTTAAAATTGCTGCCATTTTAAAACTACTCCCACCTTCGATCTCTTTCTTTAATTCAGTTAGTTTATCTATGACTCTTTTGGTCTCTGCTTCTGTTGGTTGCGCATAAACAACAATTTGTCCCATCTCAATTTCTGCTTGAAATTCTGGCAATTCATTTTTTGCTTTTAAACTGTTAAAATAAATGCGCACTTCTTCAGGAGTCACATCAATTTTTTCATTAATTTTAGCTTGCTCTTTGCTGACCAAAGCATTCTCTTTTTCTACTTTAAAGATTTCTCTTTTCAAATCTTGTATATCATTAAATCCATATACAGAAATTACTTTATCAATATCTCCAAACTGTTGAGTAAAATAGGCTATATTTCTATTTACTGTAGCATTTACCTCAGCTTCAGTAACTAAAACACTATCAATTACAGCATGATGTGCCAATAATTTTTGCAACATTAATTGTTCCAACATTTGACAATCTGATATTTTTACTTTTCCTTCAGTCCTGGTTTCTAGGTCCAATTTGAATTTTTCGATATCAGAATCCAATACGATATTCTTTCCAATCACCACTTCTACACCGTCAATCTTATTCATTTGAGCCTGAAGGGTGAAAATACTTAAAAAGGTGATGGCACATATAGCTTTGCGCACTAGATTAATATTCATTGAAGTTTTTATTTTGTATTGCATCGTTAATCAACGTTTTTTCGATCTCTCTAATTAATTCTAATTTTCTTTTATGTAAAATCATCTGTTTTATGGTAGGTGTGATATAATTCAAGGGAGCAATATCATTCCTTTTTAACACATCTTTTACAGACACCAAATATAGCCCTAAAGAATCTTCTTTTTGTAAAAATTTGGTTTTTTTTAACAAGGTTTCTTTGGGTATTTCTCGAAATTTTGAAATTTTTAACAAAACGTCTTCTAATTTTACCCAGGTGGAATCATTTAAACTAATTTCTTTGAAGTTTAGACCCTGATTTTCTAAAGAATGCATATCCTCGAGATCATCAGATTTAAACAAGTTTATTAATTCCTTTTGATCCAGTAAATCTTTTCCAAAATGAAGGTATTTTATTTTTAAAAGCTCTTCGTTTAATTTAAAATTATTTTTATTAAGATCATAATACTTCAAAATTTCTTCCCTAGAAATTGCTGTATCTAGTTTTTGTTTTACCAATCGTTCTTTGTAGCCGTTTATCAATAAACTCTGTCTATAATCCTGTACCAATCGATCGTATTGTTCAGCTTCATCTATGGTAATATTTAGTGTTGCATTATACAACAACAATTCTTGCTTAGCCCAGCGATTTATTAAGCTTTTAACTAGTAATACACTGTCTTGTTTGTTAATATTATCCGGTATTAAATTTTTTATATCGTCCAAATACAAATAGGAGTCATAAACCATAGCAATTGGAGCTTCTTCTCTAGTATTTTTCTGCTCTATACCTAAATATTTGCATGAAAATACAACGATAAGAATTAATATAAAAGAGATTGCTTTTTTCATTTCTTTTGATAATATTCAAGTAAAAACTTTACTGATTCTTGCGATATTTCTACAACATATTTTTTTCTTAGCTGTGCGATTAATTCTATGTCTAAATACTTTTGATAGTCATTTAAAGCAATTGATTTGTCTTTTGATCGCCCATCATTAAAGGTATACTTATTTTTATTCATATCAAAAAACTTCTGCAACCCAACCGAATCCGCACTAGCCCTATTCCATACATTTTTATTCATAAGCTCAAAAAGTAAAATTCCTTCCTTGTATTCTTGAACAGCTTGTTTATATGTATTATTATTCTTTATAAGATTAGCTTTAAAATATTGCAGAATACTTTCATTAAAAAATTCAGTAAATAAAATTGATACAGGTTTCTGTCTGCGACTGTATATATAATATTTAAAATCTTCTTGGGTTACTTTTTTGTCATTTATGGAGAAGAGTGTGTTTTGCAAGGAGTCATTGGAAACTGCTCTAATGTTGGAATCTGCAAATACATTTTTATTCTCTTCAAAAACCTTTATATCATATTTCTTTTTTAATTGTTTTAACAAGGCCTGGTTTGATAACTTTGCTCTTCCACTTGAGTTAATTTTTCTCTGAAGGCCTGGTCTAGCTTCAGCAAAACTTTGAAATGGGTATTTCTTTATTAATTTAAAAATGTGCCAACCATAAATTGTTTTAAAAGGTTTGCTAATTTCATTTAAAAACTGCAATGAAAAAGCAACTTCTTCCATTTTTGGAAACATCCTTCCATATCCCATTTTTGGAAGTTTTCCCCCATTCATTGAAGAACCTTTATCATTGGAAAACTTTTTGGCCAAGAATCCAAAATCGGTTCCATTTGAAAGAGCAGCATACAAGCTGTCAATTTTATTTTTGCCTTTTTCCGACTGATCTGTTATTAAAATTTGTGCAATCTCTCTTTCTCCTTTACTTGCCTTAACATCTTCTACCTTTATAATATGAAAACCATAAGGTGTTCTAAAAGGCATTGAAATTTGTCCTTTATTTGTTTGATAGGCTGCTGTTTCAAAAGTATAAATCATTTTAAAAACGGTAAAATAACCCAAATCACCATTATTCTCTAAAACAGAGGGATCTTCTGAATACTCTTTTGCAACGTCAGCAAAGGAGCTTCCATCTATAATGCTTTTTCGGGCTTCTAGTATTTTGTGATATGCTTTTAAGGTGTCTTGTGGTTTTGCGTTTTCTGATAATTTAACTAAAATATGACTTGCTTTCAATTGATACTTGCTGCGCTCATAAGCTTCCTTTAGTAATCTTTCTTCAAAATCTGAATCCTGAATAAATTGCTCTGCTAATTGGTTTTGGTAACTAATAAGCTCTCTTTTTAGGGTTGGAAGCGTGTCTAATTTTAATTCAGTAGCCTCTTTTACCTTTAACTTAAAATTTATAAACAAAGTAAGGTACTCCTTAACTTCTTCAGTCGTCTTGCCCTTTTCATTACTTGAGTTCTTTTCGAAAAGATGTTTGAATTCTCCAATGCTTACAGGAGTTTTTCCCACCTTAAAAAGCATTTCATTTTCTTTTTGAGAAAATAAGTTTAGAGACAGTAAAAAAAAAGAAAACAAAAAGAAACCTTGTTTCATAGAAAATAAAATTTAATTCTTTCTAATATTATAACGAAATAATTCCTTCAATCTTTTCTGCCTTTCGATAAAATTCAATTACTTGATCCGCTGATTGAACAACCAATTCTATAGAGACACTTGCATACTTACCTGTTTTAGAAAATTTTGTTTCATAGGTTGCAGCAGTTTCCTTAAAAATAGCTTCTACCTCTTTTTCCTGGTCACCAGTGGTAGGGACAATAAATTTATATAAGTAGTCACCAGGGAAATTCGTAGTATCTTCTAAACTGTCTTTAAGTTTAGCATAAAAAGCTTCTTTATCAGTCATGGTATATAATTATCTTAATTTAGAACTGCAAAATTACACTATATTATTATTTTTATAATTAGAATCCTTTATTTTTGCTAAATGCAACAAAAAATTGTCCTAATAGGCGGTCCTGGCACCGGTAAATCTTCTGTTTTAAATGAATTGATGGATCGTGGTCATTTCTGTATGCCAGAAATTTCTCGAGAAGTAATATTAGAAGCTAAAAAAAAGGGCATAGATCAATTGTTTTTAGCTGATCCTTTATTATTTAGCAATTTACTTTTGGAAGGTAGGGAACAACAATTTATAAAAGCGAGTAAAAAAAAGAAACCTTTTGTTTTCTTTGATAGAGGAATTCCAGATGTCTTTGCTTATTTAAACTTTCTAGAGTCTGATTATCCTGAGCATTTTATTTCTAAAAGCAAAGAATATATTTACCATAAAGTATTTATGTTACCACCTTGGAAGGAAATCTATACTTCCGACAATGAACGTTATGAGAGTTTTGAGCAAGCGGTCACAATTCACAACCATCTTATGCACGCCTATCATGAAATTGGCTATCAAATTAGCACCGTTCCTTTTGGAAGCGTCAAAGATCGCGCAAATTATATCTTAAACTCGCTACAGAGCGAATTATGAATCGTCCCTTAGAAATATTAAAAAACTATTGGCAGCATGAATCCTTTAGAAATCCTCAAGAGGAAATTATTTCTGCTGTGCTGGTTAAAAATAATGTCATAGCATTATTGCCCACCGGTGGCGGAAAATCTATTTGTTTTCAAATACCAGCGCTTATTTTAGATGGAATTTGTATCGTGATTTCTCCTTTAATTGCCTTAATGAATGATCAAGTTCAACAATTGCTAGAAAGAAATATTAAAGCGGCTTGCATTCCATCTGGAATGTCTGAAGATGATATGATTGTGTTTTTTGACAACTTAAAATTTGGAAAATTTAAATTTTTATATCTTTCTCCTGAGCGATTACAATCTAGTTTTATCCAAGAAAAAATCAAACAATTAGAGGTGTCCTTAATTGCCATCGATGAAGCTCATTGTATTTCGGAATGGGGTCATGATTTTAGGCCCTCTTATAGACTTACCCGCGTACTAAAGAACCTTCAACCTAAAGCAAATTGGATTGCATTGACAGCTTCTGCAAATGACAAAATCATAAAGGATATTGCCAGTAATCTATCGCTAGACCAAGTTCTAGTGTTTAAGAAATCTTTTTTCCGGTCCAATTTGGCCTATCAATTTTTTAATGTAGAAGATAAACTCGGTAAAATGCTTCAGATTTTTACCAAAACCAAAGCACCAGCAATCGTTTATGTAAAAAGCAGAAATAAAACCAAAGAAATTGCTAGCTTTTTATCGGCAAATGGTTTTTTAGCAAATTACTATCATGGGGGCTTATCTTCCAATGAAAAAGAGATGGCTTTTGAAGAATGGATGTTAGAAAAAAAACCAATTATGGTTGCTACTAATGCTTTTGGTATGGGTATAGACAAAAGTAATGTTAAGGTGGTTCTTCATTTAGACCTCCCTTCTTCCATAGAAAACTATGTCCAAGAAGCAGGCAGAGCTGGAAGAGCTGGCCAAAAAGCTTTTTCAGTAGTGTTGCTTAACGGCAATGATATTCGGCTAGCAAAAGAACAGTTGCTACTTCAAACTCCAACCATAGCAGAGATAAAAGAATGTTATAAAAACCTTGGTAATTATTTTCAAATTGCAAAAGGTGAACTTTCAGAGTCAACTTTTGATTTTAATAACAATGCCTTTGCAGATCGCTATAAAATAAAAACCTTTACACTTAATGCTATTCTTCAGTTATTAATAAACAATGGTTTATTACATATCTCTGAGCAGCAGCAAAAACACTCCACTATCGAAGTTATTGCGTCTAAGGGAACTATCATGAAAGTAAGTTATTTGCAGAATACTAAAGGAACTCTTTTAAAGAACCTTTTGAGAAGCTATGGCGGATTGTTTGAGCAAGCCAGCAAAATAAATGAATATTGGTTAGCAAAAAAAACGAAACTGCCTGTAGAGATTATATATGAACTTTTGGAGCAAATGCATATTGAAGAACTGATCGCATATAAAAGAGCAAACAAATTAAGCAAACTTCAATTTTTAATTCCAAGAGAAGATGATCGAGCTATTAATCGTATATCCAAAAACATTAGCTCTTATTTAAATCAAAAGCAACATAAATTAAATGAACTACTTCAGTTTATAAACAGAGATGGACTGTGCAGAAGTATTCAAATTTTGCGCTATTTTGGAGAATCAACTAACAAAGATTGTGGAATATGTGATGTCTGCCTAAAAAACAAAAAGAGTTCTAACTTCAATCCTCAGGAAGTATTAGAAATTTTAAAAAATCATGGACCACTTGATTCAAAAGAAATCTATTTGCATTTAAATCAATCTGAAGCATCAGTTTTAGTAAATTTGCGTGAGCTTTTAGCCGAAGAATTTATAGGAGTTAATTCATCCAATCAATACTACATCATTTAAATGAGAGATCTGCGCATTGTTTTTATGGGAACCCCTGATTTTGCAGTTGCAATTTTGGACCAATTAATAAAGTCTAAGTATACGGTTGTAGGTGTCATAACAGCTCCTGACAAGCCAGCCGGAAGAGGTAGAAAGTTAAATGAATCTGCAGTTAAAAAGTATGCTTTGAATCATAGCCTTCCAATATTACAACCTACAAATCTAAAAAGCGAAGATTTTCTTAAGGAGTTAAAAGATTTAAAAGCAAATCTTCAAATTGTTGTTGCTTTTCGAATGCTCCCAAAAATCGTGTGGAATTTACCAGAATTTGGAACCTTTAATTTACATGCTTCGCTATTGCCAGCCTATAGAGGTGCTGCACCCATCCATTGGGCCATAATAAATGGGGAAAAGACTACCGGAGTTACCACGTTCTTTTTAGATGATAAAATTGATACTGGGGCAATCATTCTTCAAAAGGAATGTGCTATTGGTGATGATGAAACAGTGGGAGAATTGCACGATCGCCTGATGTATTTAGGAGCTGAAGTGGTATTGTCAACTTTAGAATTAATCCAAAAGGGGCCTGTTAAAACTCAAGACCAACCCATAAAAGAAGAAAAGACTGCCTATAAACTGTTTCCTGAGAATTGCCAGATAGATTGGAATGACTCACTGGATGCTATTTATAATAAAATTAGAGGACTCAACCCCTTCCCTGCTGCTTGGACTAATTTGAGTAATGGAAATGAAGTTATCCCTGTAAAATTATATAAAGTATCTAAACAGTATGAAGTACATAATAACCCTATAGGAAGCATTAAAAGCACTAAAAAAGAATTACAGGTTGCCGTCTCAAATGGATACCTTTGCATTCATGAATTAAAGCTCTCTGGAAAAAAGCAAATGGATGTTCAAAGTTTGTTAAATGGTTTTAATTTATCAAGTCAAGCGAAAATGGTCTAAAGCCCTTTATTGGTAAGGATTTTTTATTTTTTGCAATTTTAAGCCTAGGTTATTAACAATTTCATATCTTTTATTAACAAAACTGTGCTTTTTTAAGAGCTTTTCTTGCACAAGCCCTTATTCCTGCTATATTTGTTAAGCTTAGTTAAGCGAAATTATTAGATCAATTAATTTAAAAAATTACACATTATGAACAAATCAGATTTAATCGATGCAATGGCTGCGGACGCAGGAATTTCAAAAGCTGCTGCAAAAGCTGCTTTAGATTCTTTAACTTCTAACGTTACAGGAGCCTTAAAAAAAGGAAACAAAGTTGCTTTAGTTGGATGGGGAACTTGGTCAGTATCTAAAAGAGCTGCTAGAACAGGAAGAAATCCTCAAACTGGTAAAACTATCCAAATTGGAGCTAAAAACGTTGTAAAGTTTAAAGCTGGAGCTGGATTAAGTGATTCAGTAAACTAGTCATACAACTTTTTGTAAATGAAAACTCTCTTAGTTCGCTAAGAGAGTTTTTTTTTACTAAAAACTTCTTATCTTTAAAATATAGGAACTTTAAGGATGACAAAACCAGAAAAAGGAAAATTATTAATTGCGGAGCCTGCCATTTTAAATGATGATTCATTTAATAGGTCGATTATCTTGTTAACAGAACACACGAACTCTAATACCATTGGTTTTATAATTAATAAACCCTTGCGATTTACCATAAATGATTTAATTCCAGAAATTGAAAATGAGTTTATTGTATATCAAGGAGGACCTGTAGAGCAAGACAATTTATATTTCGTGCATCGTGTTCCAGATAAAATTCCTGATAGTATTGAAGTTTCTAATGGGGTTTATTGGGGAGGAGATTTTGATAGCTTAAAAACTTTATTAGATCAAAAAATGATAGAAGCTCATGAAATTCGATTCTTTTTAGGGTATTCTGGCTGGTCACATCAACAACTCGAAGAAGAAATTGAAACAAACTCTTGGTTTGTCACCGAAAACTCCTACGCCAACATTTTTGCAGTGGAAACTAAAAAAGCCTGGAAAAATAAATTATTAGAAAGAGGTGGAGATTATGCTATTTGGGCAAATGCACCCGAAAAAATCCAGCTTAATTAGAAGGTCCTGCCACCATTTCCAAATTATAACTTGCCGCTATTTTTTTTCCGATCTCCTTTGTATACATCTTTTTTCTATATTGAGAAACTGGCTGCACACCTATTATCGTATTTGCTAAAAATACTTCATCTGCCTTTTGTAGCTCAAAAGGGGAAATTTCAGTTTCCTCTATGCTATAGTTGGGGTTTTTAGTAAGAAGTTCTATAATTTTCTTTCTGGCAATTCCCTTAATACAACCTTCTGTTAATGCCGGTGTTTTTATTTGATTGTCTTTAATAATAAAAATGGCCGCATTGCTCGCTTCTACGACACTTTTTCTTTCATTAATTAATACACAGTTATCCAGTCCATTTTCTTGCGTATAAATACTCGCTAAAGTGTTTAGCATGCGATTGGTTGTTTTAACTGTGGATAAAAGACCCGAATAATTGTAAAAATCTTTATACAAGTCTATTTTATAAACTTCCTTTGTTTCATAGTTGTTTTTGCTTACTTCTATTAAATAGTCGACCTCATTACTTAGGGGTGTGTATAATCCACCATCTTTTCTATACACACTCAATCGAACTCTAACCTTCATAGTTTTTGGTAAGGTGTTCACGGTATTTAAAATTTCCTCTTCTAAATACTCCAAGGTAAAATGCATCGGAATTTCCATTCTGAGCATTCTCATAGAGGCCATCAATCTAAAGTAATGATCTTCCCAAAAAACAATCCGCCCATTTTTTACGGCAATGGTCTCAAAGATTCCATCTCCATATTTAAATGCACGATTTGCTGTTGTTATTTGAAAAGTTTCTTCTTGATAAAAGGTTCCGTTGAAATTTAACATTTGTATCTATTTAATCTTGCAAAATTAAAAGAAAAGAAGCCAAATAAGCAATATCCTAGGCTTTTTATCACAAAAAAATCCTTGCGCTTAAGCAAGGATTTTAAAATAGACTAATGACTATATATTTTTATGCACCAATGGTGTGTTTTAATTCTTCAATTTGATTCTCCCACAGTCTTTTTGTCTCTTCGGCATCTTCTTCATCGTCCGCAAAATCAGTAACGATTAATGAAACATCTTTTGTTAAAGCATCTACCTGAATTTTGAATTCAAAATAGGTTTCATCTCCTTCGCTTTCTATCCACTTATATTTAATTTTTTCATCGCTTCTGTTAACTAAAATTAAAGCCTCCTCTTCAGAATCATCCCATATAAAAGTAATCTTTTTACCTCTAGAGTTTACTTTATCTGCAAACCACTCTTCCAATCCTGCAGGCGTTGCAAAATAGGTATACAACATGCTAGGTGAAGCGTGGATTGGAAACTCTAATTCAATCTTAATCTTGCTCATTTTTTTTCAGTTAGTTCGCCAATATAGGTATTTATTCTTTTTTAAAAAAATTAAATTCTTGGCTTGGAAAAAAACAAAAAAATACTATATTTGCAGCCGCATAAACAAGGCGAGGTAGCTCAGTCGGTTAGAGCGCAGGATTCATAACCCTGAGGTCACGGGTTCAACTCCCGTCTTCGCTACAAGCAATAAAAAAACCGAAAAATTAATTTCTCGGTTTTTTTTATTTTATAGTATTTTGACTTAGAGCTATTTACTGCATCATGGCTGCAGCTATTCGTTTGTATACTCCTGTTTCTAATTTTGTTCTGATTCCCGAAAAAGCATGTATAGTTTCATCAATATCCTGTTGGTTATGAGTTGCCGTTGGAATCAAGCGTAAAATAATTAAGCCTTTCGGAATGACAGGATACACAACTATAGAGCAGAATATACCATAATTTTCTCTTAAATCATTTACCATCGCCATCGCTTCAGGGATATCTCCCTTTAAATAAACTGGAGTAATACATGTTTGCGTTGTTCCTAAGTCAAAACCTGCATCTCTAAGTCCTTTTTGCAAAGCGTTTGTATTCTCCCAAAGCTTCTCCTTTAATTCTGGCATGGTTCTTAACATATCCAAGCGTTTTAACGCACCTTTAACCATTGCCATTGGTAAAGATTTTGCAAACATTTGAGAACGCATATTATATTGCAAATATTGGATGACTTCTTTACTTCCAGCAAAAAAAGCTCCAATTCCTGCCATAGATTTAGCAAAAGTGGCAAAATAAATATCAATTCCATCTTGAACTCCTTGCTCAAACCCAGTCCCTCTACCTCCTTCTCCAAGAGTTCCAAAACCATGAGCATCATCTACCAATAATCTAAAGTTATATTGTTCTTTTAGAGCTACAATTTCTTTTAATCGACCTTGTTCTCCTCGCATCCCAAATACACCTTCAGAAATCACCAAGATTCCACCACCAGTCACTTCGGCCATTTTGGTAGCTCTTTTTAAATTTTTTTCAAAACTCTCAATATCATTATGCTTATAAACAAAACGTTTACCTGCATGCAATCGAACCCCATCAATAATACATGCATGTGTATCCATATCATAGACAATGACATCGTGCTTGGTAACCAAAGCATCTATTGCTGAAACCATTCCTTGATAGCCAAAATTGACTAAATAAGCTGCTTCCTTCTCTACAAATTCCGCACATTCTCGCTCTAATTGTTCGTGAAAATTGGTATGGCCAGACATCATTCTAGCCCCCATAGGATAGGCCATTCCATGCAAAGTTGCTGCTTCTCCATCTACCTTTAACACCTCTGGATGATTTGCTAAACCCAAGTAATCATTGATACTCCAAGTAATTACTTTTTTACCATTAAAACCCATTCTATTTGAGATAGGTCCTTCTAATTTAGGAAACACATAATACCCTTCTGCCTTTTCAGCCCAGTTTCCCAAAGGTCCTTTATCTGCATATATTCTGTCAAATAAGTCTTTTGTCATTTTTCTATTAAAATTTTTTGTAGCTGCAAAAGTACTGAAATTAGTTAATTTGTTAAAATATTAACTAGCATATCTTAATAAGGAAAACTAAGTTTTTGAACTTTCTTTATGCACATCTTCTATAAAGCCGTGCTTTCTCATCCAAATATCGCTATAAATCTTATTCATATATCGAGAACCATGGTCCGGAAAAATAAGTACCACCTTACTATTTTCATCAAAGAGCACTTGATCGTGATACTGAAAGGTAGCTTGCATTACTGCTCCGCTTGTATAGCCTCCGAAAATCCCTTCAGATTTTACGATTCTTCTTGCAGTTAAAGCACTGGCTTTATCTGTTACTTTTTCAAATTGATCGATCACCTCAAAATTCGTGGCTGAGGGTATTAAATTTTTTCCTAAACCTTCTATTTTATATGGAAATATTTCATTTTCGTCGAATTCTCCTGATTCATGAAATTTCTTTAGAACAGACCCATATGCATCCACACCCAAAACTTTGATTGCGGGGTTTTGTTCTTTTAAAAATTTTCCGACTCCAGAGATGGTCCCTCCTGTTCCACTTGCCACAACTACATGGGTTACTTCTCCTTGAGTTTGTTTCCAAATTTCAGGGCCTGTTGTCCTGTAATGCGCTTCATTATTTAAAGCGTTAAAATATTGATTGATGTAAATTGACCCTGGAGTTTCTTCGTGAATTCGCTTAGCTACTTCATAATAGGATCTTGGGTCATCTGCAGGGACATTTGCAGGGCAAACATGCACTTCTGCTCCCATCGTTTTAAGCATGTCAATTTTATCTTGTGAAGATTTTGAACTCACTGCCAAAATACATTTATAACCCTTAACCATACTAATCATGGCCAAACTGAAACCAGTATTCCCGGAAGTAGTTTCTACGATGGTGTCTCCAATTTTAAGGATCCCTTCTTTTTCTGCTTTCTCGATAATGTAGGTTGCAATTCTATCCTTGGCGGAATGTCCTGGATTAAAGGCTTCTAATTTTGCGTAGTATTTCCCTTTTAGGTCTTTAGTGATGCAATTTAATTGCACTAATGGTGTCTCTCCAACCAACTCTAAAATCGATTGATTAATTCCTTGATTTCTTGTCATGCTTTTTCTATAATCATGCTATGAATAGCAGTCTACTATTTATTGTGCTTTCCCCTCTAAATCTAGAAGAAAAGTATAATCTTCGGCGGTCTCCTTTAACGCATCAAAA
>CBFHUV010000029.1:0-20662 GCA_965659055.1 Polaribacter sp. | reverse complement strand
TATTGAATTCAGGCACTAACATATCATGTCGAATACCACTACCAATAAAAGATTTCTTTACCTTCGGATGCTTATCAACCGCCTGATACAACTCGGTTAATGGTTTGTGTGAGGTGTCTAAGTTGCTACAAATAACCGGTGAAATACAACTAGGTGCTACACATTTATCACAGATGGATTGAATTTTACCCTTCATCTGATACATGTTTGCAGAAGGTCCTCCAATATCAGACAAATAGCCCTTGAAATCAGGCATATTCGCAACGGTATCTACCTCTTTTAAAATAGATGCTTGACTTCTGCTTGCAATAAATTTTCCTTGATGCGCAGAAATGGTACAAAAACTACATCCACCAAAACAACCTCTATGGATATTGATGGAAAACTTAATCATTTCAAAGGCCGGAATTGGTCCTCTTTTATTGTATTTCGGGTGCGGTAAGCGCGTATAAGGCAAATCAAAAGAAGCATCAATTTCTGCTTCTGTCATGGTTGGAAAAGGTGGGTTAATCACCAGGGTGTTTTTTCCAACTTCCTGAAAAATTCTTCGTGCTCTTAATTTATTTGACTCTTGCTCAATTACTTTAAAGTTTGAAGCAAAGGTTTTCTTATCTTTTAAACAGGCTTCATGTGAATTGATGGTAACATCTTCCCAGTCATTCACAACAGGTATTTTTTCTTCTTTCTGATTAATTAAAACAGCCGTCTGTTTGATGTTCTTTAAACTTGAAAAAGGCACCCCTTTTTGGAGCAATTCTACAATTTCTCGCAAGGGTTGTTCTCCCATTCCGTAAACCAACATATCTGCTTTAGAGGTTTCCAAAATGGTGGGTAATAATTTATCTGACCAATAATCATAATGGGTAACTCTTCTTAACGAAGCTTCAATACCACCAATAAGCACAGGTACTTCTGGAAACTTTTCCTTTAAAATTTTACTGTAGACAGAAGTGGCATAGTCGGGTCTAAAACCTTTGTCTCCATTTGGAGTATAGGCATCGTTATCTCTACGTCTTTTACTAGCAGTATAATTGCTAACCATTGGGTCCATACAACCTCCTGTTACTGCAAAAAACAGTTTAGGAGCTCCCATTTTGGTAAAATCCTGTAAATTATCATGCACACTTGGTTGTGGAACTATCGCAATACGAAGCCCATAACTTTCTAAAATCCTTCCGATTACGGCAGGCCCAAACGATGGATGATCCACGTAGGCATCCCCGCTAAAAAGAATGACGTCGAGTTCCTCCCAACCACGAAGTTTTACTTCTTTGTTTGTTGTTGGTAACCAATCTGAAAGTTTATGCATCTCCATATTATCGGCAAAAATACGAGAATTAAATATGATTAAGCGATTTTTTCAATGAAATGAGATTCCATTTTTAAGCATTGTAAAAAAGAATCTTAAATTTGTTGTAACAAATAAGCTCACAAAACGTCTTATTTTGGTACAAAATACAGTAAACATGAAAAAACTATTTATGGCAATCGCAATGATTGCAATAATTTCTAGCTGTTCTACCTCTAAAATAGCACAGAATCAAAAAAAAGAAATTGCGGTTGCAATAGACCTAATTAATGTGGTAAATGACAAAGTAAAAGTGACTGTAGATCCACAAAAAATTAAAGAAAACACACTTGTTTATCAAATCCCAGCGATTGTTCCAGGAACCTATGCAATAAGTGATTACGGAAAATTCATATCCGAATTTAAAGCCTTTGACTATAAAGGAAATGAGTTAGCAGTTGTCAAAGTTGATACGAATTCTTGGCAAATTAACAATGCTACTCAAATGGATAAAATTAGCTATTGGGTAGAAGACACTTTCGATTCAGAACTGAAACATAATATTTATGTAATGGCTGGAACGAATATTGAAAAGGATCAAAACTTTTTACTAAACCTACCTGGTTTTGTTGGTTATTTCCAAAACAAAAAGGAAACTCCTTATACTATTAGTATTTCACATCCAGAGAAATTGTATGAAACGACTTCATTAATTAACTCTAACACTACAAAAACAGAAAATACTTTAGATGTATTTACTGCGAGTAGATATGATGAAATTTCAGACAATCCAATTATGTATGCTCCATTAAACAATGTGAGTTTTGTTATTGATGGTATTGAAGTAAATTTTGCTGTCTATTCTCCAAACAATGTGCACCATGCGAAAGATATGGAAGCTGACCTAAAGAAAATGGTTCAGGCACAATCGAATTTCTTAAAAGGATTCAAAACAACCAAGGAATACAATATCTTATTGTATTTGTTTGATTCTAATATATACAAGTGGACTAGCTTTGGAGCTTTAGAACACCTTTCTTCTACTACAGTTGTGTATCCTGAAAATTTTTCTAAAAAACAATTGGCAGATGGAATGATAAATGGTACCGTTTCTCACGAGTTTTTCCACATTGTATCGCCACTTTCTGTTCACTCAGAAGAGATTCATTATTTTGACTTTAACACCCCTAAAATGTCACAGCACTTGTGGATGTATGAAGGAATGACTGAGTATTTTGCAAACTTATTCCAAGTAAATCAAGGCTTAATTTCTGAACAAGAGTTTATCGATGAAATGAGCGGAAAAATTAAAACTTCGCTTCGATTCAATGATGCGATGTCATTTACTGAAATGAGTAAAAACATTTTAGAACCTGAATTTGCAAAAAATTACAGCAATGTATATATGAAAGGAGCACTTATCGGCATGTCTTTAGATATTTTGTTAAGAGAAGAAAGCAAAGGTGCTTATGGGGTTCGTAGCATGATGAAAGATTTATCTAGTCGCTATGGTCAAAACAAACCTTTTAAAGATGATGAAATCATCGCAGAAATTGTAGCAATGACCTACCCTTCTGTAGGTGAGTTCTTTAGAAACCATGTACAAGGAAATACCCCTATTAGTTATGAGGAGTTTTTTGCTAAAGTGGGTATTAAAAAAGGAACTCAAGAAGTAGATTCAAGATATTTTGTAAATAAAATCAATCAACCTTTTTTAACTTTAAATGCAACTAGAGACCTTATTTTCACACCAAAACTAAACACAGGTTTGGTGGCTTTAGGCGTGCAAGCTGGTGATATACTTAAAGCGATCAATGGCGAAGTGGTTAACTTGCAAAACATCAATCCAATTTTGGTAAAAACCTTTGATTGGGAAGTAGGTGATGCCATTAGTGTTGAGGTGCTTCGAGATGGTAAAACATTAAAGCTAGAAGGAACTGCCATTCAACCTAAATCGGTAGAAGAAGGATTAATTTTAGAAGATCTTCCAAAAAACGATCCAAAATTTATGCTTAGAGAAGCTTGGTTAAAAGGTTAATTAAGCCTTAAAATAGATGAAAGACTGCTGAAAGGCAGTCTTTTTTTTGTCTGTATATTTCTATACTTCAAATCAAGGAAGATGCATTTCCTTTAAGAAATGAAAGTCAAATACTTTTTCATTTGTATATTTACTACATAATCAACCCTATACTTATTATGAAAAAATATTTTTATCAGGCCTTGTTTTCATTCTTTTTAATTGCTCTTAGCATTAGCTGTAAGGATTCAGAAGTAGCAAAAAACAATATTCCTGACACGTTTGTTCAAGACAATTACACCAAAAAAGAAGTGAACATAACCATGCGTGATGGGATTAAACTTCACACGGTAATCTACTCACCAAAAGACCAGAGTAAAACCTATCCAATCTTAATGCAGAGAACACCCTATAGCTGTGCCCCTTATGGAGATGGTAAAATGAAGACTAAAATTGGACCAAACACTCAATTGATGCAGGAAGGAAATATCGTGGTATATCAAGATGTGCGAGGACGCTGGATGAGTGAGGGAGTTTATGACAACATGCGTGCTTATATTCCTAATAAAAAGCCAAATGAGTCCGATGAAACATCAGACACCTATGATACCATAGATTGGTTGGTAAAAAATGTTGAGAATAATAATGGTCGTGTTGGTACTTGGGGGATTTCTTACCCAGGACATTATGCAACGGTATCTACCATTGATGCGCATCCTGCTTTAAAGGCGGCTTCGCCACAAGCTTGTATTGCTGATTTTTTCTTTGATGATTTTCATCATAATGGCGCTTTTTTATTAAGTTATTTTAGAGCGGTTTCTTTGTTTGGAGCTTATAAAGACACTCCTACAGATACTGCTTGGTATGCACTACCAACTATGGACACCCAAGACCAGTATCAATTCTTTTTAGATGCGGGTCCTTTAAAAAATTTAAACAAGTATTTTCGAAATGAAAAAGTGGATGCCTTAACGCCTCAGAATAATGATCAGATTGATGATTTCTTTTGGAAAGAACTAACAGAACACCCTAATTATGATTCTGTTTGGAAAAGTAAAGGAATCATTCAACACTTAGACAAAGTTCCTTCAACAGTTGCTACCATGATCGTGGGTGGTGAGTTTGATGCTGAAGATTTATACGGCCCTCTAGAAACTTATAAAGGAATCGAAAAAAACAACCCAGATAATTATAATACCATCGTATTTGGCCCTTGGGATCATGGCGGATGGTCAAGAAGCACAGTAAAAAACAGTGTTGGGAATTACTATTTTGGAGACTCTATTTCTTTAAAATTTCAAAGTGAAGTTGAATCAAAATTTTTCAATCATTTCTTAAAAGGATCTGGGGATAAAAATTCTGGTTTACCAGAAGCCTATGTCTATGACTCTGGAAGAAAAGAATGGAAATCTTATGATACTTGGCCTCCAAAGAATGCAGAAAAAGAGGCTTGGTACTTGTCTGACAATCAAAAACTAACTCCTACTAAAAAAGCCTATACAGGAATTCAATTTGTGAGTGATGTAAAACGTCCAGTTCCGTATTCTGAGGATATCAAAACTGTATTTACCCCGCGTAAATACATGACAGATGATCAACGATTTGCCGCTAGAAGACCTGATGTATTGGTTTTTGAAACAGAGGTCTTAACCGAAGATTTTACCTTAGCTGGTGATATTTTAGCTAAATTAAATGTAGCCACCACAGGTACTGCAGCTGACTGGATTGTCAAAGTAATTGACGTACACCCTAAAGACGCTGAAGAAAACAATAAAAACATGCAGAATCATTTAAAAATGAGTAATTATCATTTAATGGTTCGAAGTGAAGTAATGCGCGGTCGATTTAGAAATAGTTTTGAAAAACCAGAACCATTTATTCCAAATAGAAAAACAGCGGTAAATTTAAAACTACAAGATGTGTTTCACACCTTTAAAAAAGGACACAAATTACAAATTCAAGTGCAGAGTACTTGGTTTCCTTTGATAGATATGAATCCTCAAACCTATGTGGATAATATTTACAAAGCCGATGAAAAAGACTTTAAAACTCAAACGCATACGGTTTTTACAGATTCAAGTATCGAATTTTTCGTTGTTAAATAATTTAAAATAAACTAGAATGAAAAAAATATTAATTACAATATGTATTGCCTTCCTTGCGACAGGATATGCGCAACAAAAAGCGGTACCAGTTTTTAAAGATGGAGAAGCTCAAATCGTGGAAGCCTTTAATGATCCGAACAAATGGATTAGACATGATTTATGGGTAGAAACTGAATTCGATACCGATGGAGATGGTAAACTGGACAGAATGCATGTTGATGTTACCAGACCTTTTCAGACAGAAAAAGAAGGATTAAAACTTCCTATCGTTTATGAATCAAGTCCTTATTTTGCTGGGACCGCTTCTTTACAAGATGGGGTTATGTGGAACGTGAACCACGAGTTAGGAGCGACACCCCCTAATAGAACACATCCTGAGGTAACTCGAAGAGGGAAAAGACCTATTATTTCTAACTCTCAGATTAGAACTTGGGTTCCAAGAGGATATATTGTTGTGCATTCCTCTTCACCAGGTACAGGGCTATCAGATGGTTCCCCAACTGTGGGAGGAGACAATGAATCTTTAGCTCCAAAAGCAGTCATTGATTGGTTGTGTGGAAGAGCAAAAGGGTTTAGCTCACGAGAAGGAAACGAAGAAGTAAAAGCATTTTGGTCATCAGGAAAAGTGGGAATGACAGGTACCTCTTATAATGGAACCATTCCATTGGCTGCTGCAACGACCGGAGTACAAGGATTGGAAGCTATTATTCCAATCGCTCCAAACACATCGTATTATCATTATTATAGATCAAATGGCTTGGTGCGTTCACCAGGTGGTTATTTAGGTGAGGATATTGATGTACTTTATGATTTTATCCATTCTGGTGAGGAGTCTAAAAGAGCTTATGGAAACAAAGTGGTTCGAGATACAGAAATGGCAAACAATATAGATAGAGTTACTGGAGATTATAATGATTTTTGGGCAGGGCGTGATTATTTAAATGATATGAAACCAATGAAAGCTGCATTGTTAATGTCTCATGGTTTTAACGATTGGAATGTGATGCCAGAGCATAGTTACCGTATCTACAAAAAAGCCAAAGAAATGGGCTTGGATACTCAAATCTATTATCATCAAAATGGTCATGGTGGACCACCTCCAATGAAGATGATGAATCGTTGGTTTACACGATATTTATTCGGAGTTCGCAATGGAGTAGAAAATGACGCTCATGCATGGATTGTTAGAGAAGATGATAAAAGATCAGACCCAACTCCTTATAAAGAATACCCAAACCCAGAGGCAAAGGGCGTGCAACTAAACTTAGGTAAAGGAGGACAAACTGCGGGGAGTCTTAGCTTAACAAAAGCAGCTAAAGGAACTGAAATTTTGATTGATGACGCTTCTATTTCTGGAAATGATTTGGCCCAATCTAATAATTCTAGAAACAGGCTTTTATATGTAACTCCTATTCTTAAAGAAGATGTGCACCTTTCTGGATTGGCAAGTATTACTGTCAAAATTGCGAGTAGCAAACCGGCAGCAAACTTATCTGTTTGGCTAGTCTCTTTGCCTTGGAATGGTGAAAAAGGAGCAAAAATTACAGATAATATTATTACTAGAGGCTGGGCTGATTTACAAAATCACAAATCATTGAGACAAAGTGGTCCTTTAAAACCTGGCGTTTTTTATGAAATGACCTTTGATTTACAACCCGATGATCAAATCATTAAAAAAGGCCAACAAATAGGTTTGATGATTTTTTCTAGTGACAATCAATTTACCTTGCTTCCAAAAGCAGGAACTACCTTAAGTGTTGACTTAAATAAAACCAAGTTAACCCTTCCTGTTGTAGGTGGTAAGAAAAGTTTTGAAAAAGCAATAAATTAAAGAAATTATAAAAAAAATAAAAAGGCTGTTTATTAAAAATAAACAGCCTTTTTTTATAACTACTTTTTAAATGAAGCTTACTTAACAGCTCTTAAATGCAAAACCTGCATGTACTTCTCCTAATTTTGCTTCAATTGCTTTCGCTGTTTTTGTAATTGACAATCCACCTAAAGCAGTACAGCGCAAATCTGAATCAATTGCTTTCCCTACTTTATCCATGGTATCAATAACTTCATCTAATGGAATTAGATGATCGTAATTGGACAAGGCCATATTGGCACAAGACAAGGCATTTGTTGCTGCTAAAACATTCTTTCCTAAGCAAGGGGCTTCTACCCTATTTGCAATAGGATCGCAAATCATTCCTAAGGAATTTTGCAAGGCCAAGGATGCTGCTGACAATGATTGTTCTAAACTTCCTTTTGCCATAAATACAAGTGCCGCCGCTGCCATACCTGCACCAGATCCACATTCTGCTTGACAACCTCCAACCTCTGCGGCAAAGGAAGCATGTGCCGCAATAAACACCCCTATAATTGAAGCTGCTAACATGGCTTTTATGGTTTCTTCTCTCGATAATTTTAAGGTGGACGCAGCTCCGATAATTGCTCCTGGCAAGGCTCCACAAGAACCTGCTGTTGGTGCTGCTACAATAACTCCCATGGAGCTTTTAACCTCCATCATAGAAGAAACAAACATGATAATGGTATTCATCATGTCTCCTTCTAACAAGCTTTTCGATTCTAATTTCTGTTTAAACACTAAAGACTGTGCTCCTAAAATACGATCTTTAAATTCAGTTCCTTTTAACCCACTTCGAATAGAAGCATCCATAATATCTATAATATCCCCCATTTTCTCAAAAACTTCCTCATGAGACATATCTCCTCTGGCACTTTCATAATGCACTGCCAATTCCCATAAAGAAAGATGCTTATCAGCATTATAGGCTAACATCTCATCACAAGTATTAAAAGGCACTTTAATATCTTTTCTCGACAATACAGGTAATACTGGAGAAATTGATTTTATGGTTTCCACCTCCTTCAACTCAGAGAGCATTTGCAATACATCTTCATGAATTGGGCTATTGGTTTTTAACTGATAAAATTTCCGTGCTCCATCCAAATATTGCAAAGATTCATAAGGAATGAATTTTTCTATAAATTCTGAAATAGTTCCTTTGCTAGAACAATAAATTAAGGTCTCAAAATAATCACCCTCCATCGTTAGGGCATTGCCGTCAATTTCAATAACATCAATCATACCTCCCCCAATTGAAATCGCGGTTAACTCATGAGTTTCCTTTGCATTGTTCAGCGTTAATTTATAGGTGTTTGGATGTGTGGCTTTGATATCATGGATTTCAAATTTTACTTGTATTCTGGCCGCTTTAATCTCACTTGCAGAATTTACCAATCGCTCATCATAAGCCTCCCAACCTAAAAATCCTCCAAAAAGTCCCATATCAGAGCCTTGACTTTCATGTGTTGTCGCTAAGGATCCATTTGGGTCAAATTCTATTAAAATATCGGTAAATTGAGCATCCATTAAATCTCTACAGATCCTACCTATACGCAAAGAAGCAGCACAATGAGAACTTGATGGACCTCGCATAACTGGACCAATAACATCATTAAAAACACTCGGATAATTTGCCATAATTGCTGGAATTTGAAATACTTAATTAACAAATATAAACATTTTTAACAGGATAAAATACCTGAATTTTTAAAGTACTAGTATCCCTGAAAATTGTTAAATTGCCTATCTAATAAATCAAACTACCCATGAAAAAATCATTATTAATTCTCTTTTCTCTTCTAATTTCATTTGTTTCTTATTCTCAAAAGCAACTTACCTTGGAAGACATTTTTAAAAATGGAACCTATAGTTCTAAAGGTTATGGACCTGTTAGATGGATGAAAGACAATAAAGGATATTCTACCTTACAAAACAACCGGGATGTTGGTGGAAGAGATATTATTCGATATGAAGCGGAATCTGGAAAACGCTCGGTGCTTGTTTCTGCCAAACAGTTAATTCCAAATGGTGAAACAAAGCCATTATTTATTTCAAATTATGAATGGTCTGAAGACAATTCCAAATTATTGATTTTTACAAATACACGAAAAGTTTGGCGCTATAACACTAGAGGTGATTACTGGGTATTGGACATGAAAAATGGCAAATTAACGCAATTAGGAAAACCAATTGAGCGCACAACTATGATGTTTGCTAAGTTTTCTCCAGACGCAACTCGCGTTGGATTTGTTAGTAAGAACAATATTTATGTAGAAAATATAGCCACCAATAAAATTACACAATTAACTTCTGACGGCAGTAGTTCTGTGATAAACGGAACCTTTGATTGGGTATATGAAGAAGAGCTATCTTGTAGAGATGGGTTTAGATGGAGCCCTGATGGAACACAAATAGCCTATTGGCAGTCAGACACTAAAGGAATTGGAACTTTTTATATGATTAATAATGTAGATTCAATTTACCCAAAATTAATTCCATTGCCATATCCAAAAGTAGGAACAGCGAATTCTGCGGTTAAAGTAGGCGTTGTTAGTGCGAATGGAGGTAAAACAAATTGGTTTGATGTACCTGGAGATTCCAGAAATAATTATTTGGCTAGAATGGAGTTCATCCCCAATTCTAACGAGGTAATGATTCAACAATTAAACAGAAAGCAAAACACCAATACGGTTCGAATTGGAGATACTAAAACAATGGCCTTAAAAACAATTCTAACCGATAAAGACAATGCCTGGTTAGATGTTCATGATAATATAATGTGGCTTGAAAATGAAAAATATTTTACGTGGACCAGTGAAAAAGATGGCTTTTTGCATTTGTATAAAGTTTCAAGAGATGGTAAAAGTTCATCCACAATAACAACAGGGAATATTGACGTAGTTCAAATTAATTGCATCGATCCGAAAAGCGGTTATGTGTATTATATCGCATCACCAGAAAACTACACGCAACGTTATTTATATCGCAGTAAAATTAACGGAAAATCAAAGCCAGAAAGAGTTAGCCCCGCTAATGAAGCTGGACAACATAGCTATCAGATATCTGCAGATGCAAAATTTGCAATTCATGGATTTCAAAATGCGAGCACACCCAATCAAATATCTTTGATCAATCTTCAAAAGCATAAAACGATTCGTGTTTTGGAGGATAACAGCAGCTTAAAAAATACAGTTTCAGCATTGAAATTATCTCCAAAAGAATTTATAAAAGTAGATATAGGTGATGTGGTTTTTGATGCTTGGGTGATTAAACCAAAAAACTTTGATCCTTCTAAAAAATATCCGATAATATTTTATGTGTATGGAGAACCTGCTGGTGCAACCGTTCAAGACAATTGGGGCGGAGGAGATTTATGGCATCATTATTTAGCTCAACAGGGATATGTTGTTGCTAGTATAGATAATAGAGGAACAAAAACACCAAGAGGAAGAGATTGGAGAAAATCAATTTATGGACAAATTGGAATTTTGGCAGCACATGATCAGGCTGCAGCAGCTAAAAAAATGTTTGCAACCTATCCTTTTCTTGATACCCATAAAGTTGGTATGTGGGGATGGAGTGGCGGTGGTCAAATGACCATGAATTGTTTATTCAGATACCCAGATGTGTATACTTCTGGATTGGCTGTTGCTTTTGTTTCTGACCAGCGTTTGTATGACAATATATATCAAGAACGTTATATGGGTTTACTAGAGGAAAATGAAGCCAATTATATTGCCGGATCTCCTATAACACATGCTAAAAACTTGAAAGGAGATTTAATGATTATCCACGGAACAGGAGACGATAATGTGCATTATCAAAGTTTCGAAATGCTCACCAATGAGCTTATAAGAAATAATAAAATGTTTGACATGATGTCCTATCCAATGCGTGATCACGGAATTAGTGGAGGAAATACTTCACTGCACTTAAGAGAAACCATGATGAAATATTGGACTAAGGTTTTTGCAGATAAAAAGTAAAAAATCTAGAACAATGAATAAGAAAAAGCGCGACTAAAGAGTTTGCGCTTTTTCTTTTTTCAAAATCCGAGCTAATAGAAACATGAAAAAGGCCGAAAGTCCGGCTACTCCTGTAATGATGACCCAGGTTAAATCGAAACCAATGGCACTTACCAATTGCATTCCAGAATTATGACCGAAAATATGAGCAACGGAGAATGAAATGCTATACAGCGCCATATATTGGCCTTGATTTCCCTTTTTGGCCCTGTCCAAAGCAAAGGCATTTGAAAATGGAAAAGCAATCATTTCACCAACGGTCATTAAAAGCATTCCGATAATTAAAACCCCTACCCATCCACTAAGGTTGAGCACTACAAAACTAAATGCGGTTAAAACCAAACCAAAAAACATCAAGCGAACTTTTGAATAGATCCCGTTTTCCAACCACTTTATCAAAGGCATTTCAAAAACAAAAATTAAAAAGCCATTCATTCCCAACAACAAGCCAATTTCTAATTCTGACAAATGATGCGCATCTTTATAATACAAAGGCATGGTTGAGAAATACTGCAAGAATACAATTCCAAACATCGTCATTGACACTAAAAATATCCAAAAGGCTCTGTCTGTATATGCAGAAACAGGATTTTGAACTCGAATTTCGTCCAATACTTTCGCTTTTTTAGGATGCAATACTTTTACCAGCAAAAAAGAAGCGAGTAAACAGGTAACACCATCTACCCAAAATAAACCTCCATAACCCAAAGACACAATAATAATGCCACCAACCGCGGGTCCAGCAGAGAAACCAAGGTTAATTGCCAATCGAATTAAGGTAAGAGATCTGGTTTTATTTTCTGGCTTACTGTAAGCACTTAAGGCAACAAACATAGCAGGACGAAACATATCTGCAATAAGCATTAAAAGGAATATTCCTGCACAGAATCCCTCAAAAGTACTCACATACTGCATGGCGACAAAGGCAAATCCACTTGCGAACAAACTTAAAAACATGATTTTGTAATAGCCAATCTTATCAGTAAGTTTTCCTCCCAACCAAGAACCCACTACAGAGCCAAGTCCAAAAAAGGACATAATCCATCCAACATCTGATAAGGTAAAATCCAGACTCTTTGTTAAATATAATGACAAAAAAGGAATGACCATGGTTCCTGCTCTGTTGATTAAAGTAATCAAGGCAAGCCACCACACCTCTTTTGATAATCCGCTGAAAGCACCTAAATAACTAGCGTATAATTTTCTCATTATAATTTTAATCTAAATTCATAAAAAAAGTCCAACTCATGAGTCGGACTTTTTAATTTGAAGTATGTAATTTAAAGAATTACAAGCCATAAACTGTTCGACAATTTCGTTTTAACGATTTGATACAGGTATATGTGCTGACAATTCTCATTTTTTTTAAATTTTATTTCATGGTAAAACTACATAAAAAAAGCATAAAATTGTATTTTTGATTGAAAATATTTTAACCATGAAACAGATCCTTCTAACTTGCCTTATTGTTTTTTTAGTTTCTTGTAATTCTAATAAGAAAAAAGCAGCCATTGGGCTTAGCGAATTTCAAATTGAATTGAATAATGAATATAAAGATGCCTCCAAATCGCCCTTAAAAGAAGCCGATTTAAAAAGCTTTAAAGGTTTGGATTTTTTTCCAATTAATGAAAATGTTAAAGTAACGGCTCATTTAGAAAAAATTCCAAATTCAGAATTCTTCTTTATGAAAACAACTACAGATAGACTTGCAGAAGAGCGCGTATATGGTATTTTAACCTTTACACTCGAGGGTAGAGAATTTAAGTTGAATTTATATCAAGGTAAGAAACTTATGGCTACTAAAGGTTTTCAAGATTATCTGTTTTTACCTTTTACAGATAAAACAAATGGAATAAGTTCGTATTCTGGTGGTCGATATATGGATCTGCGCATCACTGATGGCGATAGTATTGAGCTAGATTTCAACAAGGCTTACAACCCATATTGTGCATATAACTCAAAATATTCTTGCCCAATTGTTCCAAAAGAAAATCATTTAGATTTTGAAATGAATGCAGGAGTTATGGCCTTTAAAAAACATTAGCGATTTAAGGTAATTTCGCTTTTTGAGTCTTTATCTATTGCGTTTTTAATTTTAACCAAATGCTTTTTACGCACTTTAAGTTTGGTTTCTGCATGTGCTTTGGGATGTAATTTCCCAAACATTTCGGCCACGGCTTTCGCTGTGGGTATTAGCTCGTTTTCTTTTACTACCAGATCAAAAAAACCAGCCTGAAGTGCAGATTTCGGTTGAAATATTTCAGCATTCGACACACATCTCGTTAGGTAAACTTCAGACAAGCGACTTTTTGCTATTGCTACTCCAGCATGATGCATTGTCATACCAATTTGTACTTCATTTAGTCCTATTTTAAAATCACCATCAACCCCAATTCTATAATCAGCAGACAACAATAAAAAAGCACCTTTGGCCATTGCATGTCCAGAACAAGCAACAATAATCGGTCTGGAAAACCGCAGCATTCTTAAAGATAATTCTGAGCCTCTTTGCACTAATTCTTTGGCGGATTTAGCGCTCTTAGTCATTACCTTTAAGTCAAAGCCCGCAGAGAAAATTCCAGGCTGCCCTGTTAAAATAACTATCTTCTGTTCTTTTTCTGCCAAATCAAATGATTGGTTTAATCCATCAATAACCTCATGTGAGATGGCGTTTGCCTTACCATTTACAATGGTAATCATCGCATAATGTTCTTCGCTTTTGTAATGTACAACTTCGTTCATTTATCTAAAATTAACTTTGATCTCGATATGTTGTTTTTATTTCAATCAACAAACACTTGATCTGACATATCAAGGCCTGTTTGTCTCATCGAGTGAATTTGATGTCCGTAAGGAAAATCAAATTTGTATCGAGATGCTATTTTTTATTTTACCATATAAACTCCAGCAAAAACTGCTAAAAAACCTAGAATAAAACTTGCAATGGTATATAAAGCAAAGCTTACAAAATCTCCAGATTTTAAGAAAATATGATTTTCATAAGCAAAGGCAGAAAAAGTGGTGAAACCCCCACAAAATCCTGTTGCCAATAATAGAGTATGATTTTCAGATAGGGCTTCATTCTTTGCCGCAAAGCCCAATAGGATTCCTATAAGTAAACTTCCAAGGATATTCGCTACAAAAGTTCCATAAGGGATGCCATCTTGAGGGTTGTTCAACCACTTTCCAATTAAATAGCGCAATGCGCTACCAAAACCTCCACCGACAAAAACTAAGAGTAGTTGTTTCATTTTAGTTAAATTCTACACTTTCTGAATCATTCCAGTTCCATTTACCAACGATGGTTCCTTTATTTAACATCATTAAACCCGGATTGGATCGAACCATGGTCTTTAAGGTAGTTCCATCACAAAATAAGAAGTCAAAAGGCAATTCATATTTCTCCTTCGCCAAGATTAATTCATCGGTAAAAGAAGCAGAGGCCCCGTATACCTTATATCCTTTTTTCATGGCTCTTTCTGTTACTGTTTTTATTGCCTTGAAGCCATTTTTATCTGCTTTGTCTAAATCATAAACTATGACTAATAAAACCTTGTCCATTTTCAGAATTTCAGGTGCCAAATCACTTTGTGCATCTTCCAAATAAAAATCATGGATGGGTGGAATCTCACCATCTCCTTTATACTCCATTCCTGCTGGAATGTTATTTCCAATAGCATAGGCTCTAAAATCAATGATTGGTAAATGCACCAATACATGATAGGTTATATAGATAAAAGAGATAAGGGAAAGCACGGTAATTACCTGCGAAACTTTTACAGAAAAGATGGATTTAATGTCTTTCATTCTCATTAGCATAAAGACAATTAAAATCATTAGAATGATATTCTTATAAAAGGTTTCCCATGGTGTTAGTTTAATTGCATCTCCAAAACATCCGCAATCTGTTACCTTATTATAATAGGCCGAATACCAGGTTAAAAATAAAAACAAAGTATTTAAGACAAACAAGCTCCATAAGGTAATTTTTATTCGACAGCCCAATAGCAAAACCAATCCTAATAGAATTTCAACAATGATTAATAGAATTGAAAAAGCCAAAGCATAAGGAATTAAATATTCCATATCCAAAACCGATTGACCAAAATATTCTTCAAACTTATACTTTGAACCCAAAGGATCCACCAATTTGACAGATCCAGAAAAGATAAACAATACTCCAACAATTATTCTTGAAAGCTGTACTAGTAATTTCATAATCTATTTTTTTAATTCATGTGAATCATTGCAAAAATTGCATAATTAATCATGTCTTGATAATTCGCGTCAATTCCTTCAGAAACCAAGGTTTTCCCTTTGTTATCTTCTATTTGTTTTACACGTAAAAGTTTTTGAAGAATCAAATCAGTTAAAGAAGAAATTCGCATATCGCGCCAAGCTTCTCCATAATCATGATTCTTATTTTCCATTAATTCTTTGGTAATTCCAATATGTTTATCATACAATTCTGTTGCTGCTTCAGTCGATAAATCTGGGTTCTCAACCACGCCCAGTTCTAATTGAATCAACGCCATAATAGAATAATTAATGATACCAATAAACTCAGCTCGTTCCCCTTCATCTACCTTTCGAACATCGTTTTCTTGTAATTGCCGAATCCGTTGTGCTTTAATAAATATTTGATCTGTTAAAGAAGGCAATCGTAAGATACGCCATGCGCTTCCATAATCACTCATTTTTTTCACGAATAAACTTCTACATTCTTCAACGACAGCACTGTATTGTTTTGAGGTATTCTGCATTTTATAAAAAAAGTATTTTTGTAAAAATAGTAAATCTTAGTTCCTTTTCATTTATTTTTACGAGGAATTTTACAGCAGTCTTTATGAAAAAAATAGTTGTTTTTTGCGGATCTAGTATTGGATTTAACCCAATATATAAAACTGCCGCAATTGAGCTGGGAAATTATTTTGTGAAGCAGCGCATTTCATTGGTGTATGGAGGTGGAAAAATAGGAATGATGGGTGTCTTAGCAAATACAATCATTGAACAAAATGGAACCGTAATCGGTGTTATTCCTACCCTATTGAAGCATGAAGAAGTGATGCACTCAGATGTTTCAGAAATGATCATTACCAAAACGATGAGTGAGCGCAAAGTAATTATGAGCAAATTAGTCGATGCCTATATAACGCTACCCGGTGGGTTTGGAACCTTAGATGAACTTTTTGAAGCTTTAACCTTGGGTCAATTACAAATAGAACAAAAGCCCATTGGTCTTTTAAATATTAATGGCTTTTTCGATCCTTTATTACAGCAATTAGACCTCATGGTGGCAGAGGGTTATTTAAAACCACAAAATCGAGATCTTTTGCTGGTAGACAGCACTGTGCTGGGTCTAATGACTAAATTAGAAAGGTACATTGCTCCTGAAATTTCATCGGTTATTAATAAAGTTGTCCGCTAATGAAAACTATAAATTGTAAAGGAACTTTAATTGATTTTCAGCAAGCAAAAGTGATGGGTATTTTGAACGTTACCCCGGACTCTTTTTTTGATGGTGGTAAATACAAGGGTGAAAAGGATCTTTTACAACAAACAGAAAAAATGCTTTCGGAAGGGGCTACTTTTATCGATGTTGGGGGCTACTCTTCTCGCCCTGGAGCCATTCATATTACAGAGGAAGAAGAATTAAGTAGAGTACTGCCAGTTATTTCTTTATTGATAAAAAATTTCCCAAATATTCTTTTATCCATTGATACCTTTCGAAGTAAGATTGCGCAAAAAAGTATCGAGCATGGTGCTGCCATTATCAATGATATTTCTGCGGGTCAAATGGATGAGAACATGTTTGACACCATCGCCAAATTACAAGTTCCCTATATTCTAATGCATATGAAGGGAACTCCCCAAAATATGCAACGCGACCCACAATATACTAATGTGACCTTAGAATTGATTTCTTATTTTTCGGATTTACAATTCCAATTGAAAGCAAAAAAAATCAATGATCTCATCATTGATGTTGGATTCGGGTTTGGAAAAACAAATGCCCACAATTTTGAGCTTTTAAACAATCTAAAACTTTTTCAAGAATTAGATACACCTGTCTTAGCAGGTCTTTCAAGAAAATCAATGCTCTACAAAACTTTAGATATTACCCCACAAGAAGCCTTAAATTCCACGACAGTTGCAAATACCATTGCCTTAATGAATGGGGCCAGTATCCTGAGAGTTCACGATGTAAAAGAAGCTGTTGAAGCCATTGCAATTTTTAATGAAACTGAAAAAAGTAGTTGTTAAAAATATTTAGTATTTTTACAATAAAGCAACACATTTATTATGTTAGATTTTATCGATTTTTCCTTTTTAGATATTCTCGACATCATTCTTGTTGCAGCGCTTCTTTATTCAATTTATAAATTATTAAAAGGTACAGTTGCTATCAATATTTTTCTAGGGATTGCTGTAATCTTTTTAATTTGGAAAATAACCCAGGCCTTGAAAATGGAAATGCTTAGTGGTATCTTAGGATATTTGCTAAGTGGAGGAGTTATTGCTTTAATCATTGTTTTTCAACAAGAAATTAGAAAGTTTTTACTGATGATTGGAACTACTAATTTTTCATCGAAAAGAAGTTTTCTTAAACAATTAAAATTTTTAAAATCAGAAATAGAATCAGAGTTCAATGCTGAGCCTTTGGTGAATGGCTGCATAAGCCTCTCGAAAACAAAAACAGGAGCACTTATCGTGCTAGAACGTACCAATAACTTGGATTTCCTAATTAACACAGGAGATCAGATGAATGCAATTATCAATGAGGCCATTTTAGAAAGTATTTTTTATAAAAATAGCCCACTACACGATGGAGCAACAGTCATTAGAGATAACGTTATTGTTGCAACCCGCGTTGTTTTGCCAGTTTCTGATAGAAAAATTCCTGCTCGCTTTGGCTTGCGACATAAGGCGGCTATTGGAGTTACAGAAAAAACAGATGCTCTTTGCTTACTGGTTTCTGAAGAAACAGGAGAAATATCATATATCAAAGACGGAGCTTTTGAACTGTTTAAAGATTTTAAAGACTTGACAGAAAAACTCAAAACAGACATGAGTTAATTGAGCTTTAAAGTCTAAACTAATTCTGAACTAAACTGTTTATCGTATAGGTTTTTATAATAACCTTCGGGTTTTTCGAGCAACTCTTGGTGTGATCCTTCTTCTACGATTCGCCCTTTATCCATTACGATAATTTTATCGGCACTTTTAATGGTCGTCAATCGATGAGCAATAATAATTGAAGTACGCCCTTTGGTTATTGTATCTGTAGCATATTGGATCATTTGTTCTGCTGTTGTATCTACAGAAGAAGTAGCTTCATCCAGAATAAGAACACTAGGTTGACTCACATAAGCTCTTAAAAACGCAATCAATTGTCGTTGACCTGACGATAGCATCCCTCCTCTTTCTTTTACATTATAATCATAACCATTTGGCAAACTCATGATGAAATCGTGAATCCCTATTTGTTTTGCTGCTATTTGAACATCCTCTTGACTGATAGTTTCATTCTTTAGGGTAATATTATTTAAAATTGAGTCTGAGAATAAAAAAACATCTTGTAACACAATGGCTACTTGGGTTCTTAAGGAGGTAAGCTCATAGTCTTGTACCGGAATTCCATCTACAGTTATAGTTCCTGAATTGATTTCATAAAATCGGTTGATTAAATTGATAATCGTAGATTTTCCTGCTCCTGTAGCCCCAACTATAGCCACTCTTTGTCCTTGTTCTACTTTAAACGAAACCCCTTTTAATACTTCTTCATTTGGAATATAACTAAAATGAACATCTTTAAATTCTATAACTCCTTGTAAAGCATGTGCCACGTGAGTTCCGTTTTTATCAATGCTGCTTTGGGTGTCCAAGACCTGAAAAACTCGTTCTCCAGAGACCATTCCCATTTGAAGCGTATTAAATTTATCTGCAATCTGTCTTAAAGGTCTAAATAACATCTGTGTCATCATGATAAACCCCATGATTTCACCAGGTTGAATATTGGTATTCTCTACAGCCTGTAATCCTCCAAACCATACCAAAAGACCTACCGCAATAGATGATAAAATTTCTGCAATTGGAAAAAAGATAGAATAATACCAAACTGCACGAATATGTGCTTTTTTGTGCTTATTATTGATTTCCATGAATTTATCATACTCTATTTTTTCTCTACTAAATAACTGAACGATCTTCATTCCAGTAACACGCTCTTGAACAAATCCATTTAAATTAGCAACCTGAGTTCTTACTTCTTGAAAGGTTGCTTTAATTGCAATTTGAAATAGTTTTGTTGCATAGACCAAAACAGGCAAAACTGCCAAGGCAATAAGGGCTAATTTCCAGTTTAAAAATAGCATCACCACAGTTACCACCAACATACTAAGAATGTCGCTTATAATCATAAAAAGACCTTGGCTAAAAGAACTTGCAATAGTTTCAATATCAGAAACTACCCTGGTCACTAATTTTCCAACAGAGGTATTGTCAAAATAGCTCATTCGAAATTGTAAAATATGCCTAAAAATATTGGCCCTAATATCTCGAATTATATGCTGACCAATCCAGTTGGACATATAAATAAAAGTCGCTTGGAGCAAAACCTCTAAAATTAAGATCCCCAACATTAATAGGATATAATTTAGAAGTGTCTGTTGGTTCTTAGTCTCAACAAAATTATTAACCGTTTCTATTAATAAATAAGGCCGCAATGCAGACAAGAGTGAAACTGCAATAACCGTAACTGTAGTCGCAATAAAATAGAATCTATATTTTCTGGCATAGCTCAGAAGCCTCATAAAAACTTGAGCATCAAACGCTTTTCCGGTTACTTTTTTATTCATATAAAATCGTATCTAACTGCTGTTAAAAACAAGCCTCTTGCTGGAACTGACAAGCCCGCTTCGCCCCTGTTTTTGTTTAAAATTATCGTCCTAAAATCCTCAAGACTTATTTTCTCTGTACCGACATCTAACAAAGTCCCCACGATAGCCCGAACCATATTTCTCAAAAAACGATCTGCTGTAATATAAAATGTCAAAGCAGCTCCTTCTTTTTTCCACTCAGCATGTATCACCTTACAATTAAAGGTTCTTACTTCTGTTTTCACCTTAGAAAAAGCTTGAAAATTTTCGTATTCTAACAAAATCTCTGCTGCTTTATTCATGAGTTCTACATTCAGTTTTTGAAAAGTAAACTGCCATGTAGTATCCAAAAGAAATGGATTTCGTCCCAACCAAATTCGATATTCATAACTTCTGCTAATAGCATCAAATCGAGCATGTTTCTCTGGAGCTACTGCAAACAAATTTACAGCGACTATATCCTTTGGCAAAACAGAATTAAATTTAAAAATAA